>CAYHJT010000123.1:0-3579 GCA_964356985.1 Candidatus Woesearchaeota archaeon | reverse complement strand
TAGTTATAGAAGAAATAAAAATGTTCCATGACGACCCTGAAAAAAGAGTTTATGAAATTTTAGAGTCAGCTTTATATGAAAAACCATTTGGCGAAGGTATAGTTGGTTCAGCAGAAACAGTAAAATCCCTTTCAAGAGAGAAAATAATGAATATATTCAAAGAAAATTATGCTCCTGAGAAATTTATAGTAACTGTAGTTGGAAAAGCAGATATTAAAAAAATATGTAAAAAACTAGAAAACGATTTCAAACCCTCGAATAAGTCCTACGTTCATATACCTGTGAAAACAAAAAATTCTTCCATAACTGAGGAAAGAGATGGTATAGATCAAGCACAATTAGTAATAGGAATGCATGTACCACAAGATGAAAAGAATCAAAAAACCCTGGAGGTTTTAAATGCATATCTTGCCGGAGGAATGTCCTCCAAACTATTTCTAGAAATAAGAGAAAACCATGGTTTAGCATATACTGTAAGAGGAAGCATAGAAAGAGAAAAGAATTATAGCTATTACAACATTTATGCAGGCACAACAAAGGAAGCCCTGGATAAAGTAAAATCCATGATAATACAAGGTATAAAAGATGTAGAAAAGATGTCAGAAAAAGAGTTAGAAGAATCAAAACAAAGATTGATAGGAATAAGAAGAGTAGCAACAGAAGAAAGTCTAAATGCAATGCAAAGAATAATTTTCGAAGAAATATCGACTGGAAAAGCAGAAAATTATTACAAATACGATAGTAAGATAAAATCTGTCAAATTAGATGAAGTAAAGAGATTAGCAAAAGAAATAATTAAAAATTATAGTGTAGCCATACTCAAACCTAAAAAATAAAAACTCAAATAGCATAGATAATTATGTTAGACTTTATCCTAGCAATAATTGCAGGACTTATTATAGGAACAATCACAGGAATAACCCCTGGAATTCATATTAATACTATAACAGCTCTCCTTATAGCAAATATAACAGTTTTCTCAACACTATCAACAACATCTTTGGTAGCATTCATAGTTTCTCTTGCAATAACTCATACAATTCTTGATTTCATACCTTCAATATTAACTGGAGCAACAGATGACGAATCATTTCTTTCTGTTCTTCCAGGTCATGAAATGTTAATCAAAGGAAAGGGAAGAGAAGCAATTCTTCTAGTAATATTAGGAGCACTAACATCAATACCCTTAATTCTAATAATTATAATTCCATTCATTAAAATAATACCAATAATCTATAAAAGCATAATATATTTTATTCCATTTATACTAATTTTTATTTCCTTATATGCTATACTTAGAGAAGAAAGAATCTGGACGGCGCTGATTGTTTTCATAGCAACAGGAATTCTAGGATATTCGTCTCTCAATTCACCTATAGAGAACCCTCTCCTCCCGCTCTTAGGAGGACTATTTGGAGCATCAAACATAATAATTAGTTTAAATCAAAAATTAAAAATACCTTATCAAGAACCGATTAATTTCAAAAATCTAAAAGGAATAAAGAAAGATTATATCAAATCAATTGTAGGTTCAATAATATCTTCTCCACTCTGTTCGTTCCTTCCAGCAGTTGGTTCAGGTCATGCTGCAACAATATCATCTGAAATAATTCCTCAATCAAGAAAAGGCTTCCTCATAATGCTGGGTACAATAAACATAATAGTAATGACTCTAAGTTTTGTTACATTATATGCTCTAAATAAAACAAGAACTGGTGCTGCAGCAGCAATAAAAAGCATAATAACAGAATTAAGCCTGTCAAATTTATGGACAATAATTATTATAGCTTTAATATCTGTAATTATTGCCTCTATACTTGCGCTTTTCATAACAAATATTTTTATTAAAATAATAGAAAAAGTAAATTATAGAAATGTATCAATCTGTATGCTCTCAATCCTAATTATTGCAATAATCTTATTATCAAACATTCAGGGAATAATCGTATTTGTAACATCTACAGCATGGGGGATATTTGCAATTAAATCAAACATAAGAAGAATAAATATGATGGGTGTCCTTCTAATTCCAACAATAATTTTCTATTTAACAAATCAATTTTAATTATATTTTATAAAAGCATTGAGCAGTGCAATCTGTTAAACATACTTTCGACTTATATTTAAGAATCTCAAAGAAATTAAGGTCCTCTGGATTTATGTAACTGCAAGGGCTCCCACAACTACTAAAGCACCCATCTTTTCCAATGCAAGATTGAACTTCCTCGGGATAAAGTCCTTGTAAATAACTAACTGAAGGTCCATTTATATTATCTTTTGTAATTGCAAAATTTCCCCTAACATTTGAGATTTCAACACAATTATTGTAACCCATACTATAAGATTCTTCTAACTTATCAATATTAACAAATTATAAGCCAGATGCTCCAATGATTAAAACTAAAATAACAACTCCTACAATCAGCCAACCATTCATAAAGAAAGATAATAACTACTTACTTTTAATGTTATCTAAAAACTAAGCTTCATTTGTTTTTCTTTCTCTTTTCCAAAAATACTTTCTATGTCAAGCTGAACTATCTCCAAATTTTCAAGCAAATATGGGCTAACTTTATATGTACGTGCAAGATTCAAAGCAGCTTCCATATATTTTATTATACTTCCTTCTGATATTGTAAATATTATCTTTCCTCCACAATCAGTACATTTTCCAGCAAGTGGAGGGCGTCTAAATTTCTCATTACAACCAACACACCTGAATACTTGCTGTGAAAACTTTCTCAAATTACCTCTAATATCTCTAATAAAATGTCTTTCAATTACTAACCTAGCTACATCACTCGTATCAACAGCTCTTATTTTAGAACAAAGATCCATTTGTTCAGCTACTTTATCATGCATCGTAGGCAATGTTTTGTAAGCAGAATTTAATACAGCTTTATTGATATCGTCACAATCATGAGTAAACCCTAAATTAGTAAATGTATCTTGCCCATTCTTCATTCTATGAGATACTTTCTCTATTTTAACTTCAGACGAATGTTTTCTCTGTTCTGCAAGTTCATAAAGTTCGATAGGATATCTACCACATACAAAATCAAGAATCTGATCATCAACTTCTCCAGCATTTATTTTTATGTTAAGAACTAAAGGTGCATCCTGTGTTCCCCCCCTATGTGATGGCAAAAACTTTCTAGAAAAATTAAGAAGCATATCCATCAATAATATAACTGCAGCTTCATCCCCGTCACAATCGCGACGCATTGCAGCATGCATGAAAGGACTTGCAAAAAATACCTGCGTCTTCGAAAATCCAATTAATCTCCCAACAGTAGCTGTACATATATGGGGAGCAATACATGCAAATAAAGCTCCAATTAATGATTCCTTTCCTTCTGACTTAAAGAACTTCTCAACTCCATAAAGCTTCTCAAGTTCATCATCTATAAACTTAGTAATATTATAAAAAACATCATCTGCTCTTTCATCCAAAGTATCTGGACATGAAGGCAATATTATATCATGGGGAAATATCTCTAATATTTGATTATCATCTTCAAGAATATTTCCATTAACATCCTTTTCATAACCCAATTCCTTTAGTTTAGAAACACAGAT
>CAYHJT010000122.1:0-3608 GCA_964356985.1 Candidatus Woesearchaeota archaeon | reverse complement strand
TCGTCCCTCTTTTATTCATCAAACTCTTAAGCTATAATGATAATTTAAAGGTTATCCAATTCAAAAGATTTATAAACTATATCCACCATAGTACCCATAGGTAACATGAAGATAACAACTATACAGGTAAGTGAAGAGACTAAGAACAAAATAGCTTCATTTGGTTCTAAAGGCGAAAGCTATGAAGAAATTCTTAAAAGAGTTTACAATATGGCTGTAAAAACTCAATTAAGAGAATTTTTGATGTCTTCCGACAATACTATCTCCATAGAAGAGGCTAGAAGGCAGGTCGAAAAAGAGTGGCCAAGGTCGAAATAGTTCAGACTCTGTTAGACGAGATTAAAGCAAAATTCAAAGGAGAGTCTCACAAAATAATTGATTTATTAGAAACTTTAGAAGAAAATCCTCACAAAGGAAAGGCTGTAGGCCATGTTGGAGGAATAGCAATCAAAGAATTAAAGTACTCCTCTTTCAGATTTTATTTTATCTTAGATGAACATAAATTAAAAATATTTTCAAAAGAAGAATTAGAAGACTTGTTAATTAGATTTGTTAGAATGTCTGATAAAAAAACACAACAGAAAACAATAGATGAAATTAAATCAATCTTAAGAAATTTAGAAAAAGAAGATTTTTAAAAGCAAATTAAAAGGTTTCGCTTTTTATTCAGCCTTACTAAGCAATTCTAAGATACGCTTTTTAAATTCGGGTAAATCTTCCATTCTAATTTCAGCCCCTGCTGCAGGGATATGTCCTCCCCCCGAAGAATCTGGAAGTCCGTCCACGGCAATTCTTGCAATTGAGGCTAAATTTACTTTTTTATCGTTTCTTCTAAGATTAACAACACATTTATCCTTTTTAACTTGAACAACGACAAGATTATCAGAGGGCTTCATGTAGTTATATCCTAGTATTGTACTCAATGTAGAACAGACTCCAAATGGTGAATTAAATTCATAATACATAGTCTTACCATCTTCAGATAATCTTCGTTTCATTCTGAAGTCATCTTCTAATCTCTTAATCTCTTCATCTATCTCATGTTTGTACCTTCTTATTCCAGAATCTATTAAATCTCTTGGAGACTTTGAGCTTGCTAGTGCTTCAAGGCACTCAGGAGCATTCTTAGAGTCATATAACAAAGCTCTATTTAACACAGTTACTGCTTTGCCCAAATCACTTTTCCAAACTTCTCCTTTCCTATATTTTATTCCCTGTTTTTCAGCAACCTTATCCACATGTTCACTCCAGACATCATAAGCTCCATCTGACATTATACCTAAAGCACTTATCCAGTCTAAATCTCCCAAACTAACCACTTTTCCAAATAAATCATAAGTCATTTTTGAGGAGGGATAGCGTACTGGCTCCACTTTTGAGAAGTATTCTGGTTTAACAAATAAAATTCCTTCTTTGTTCAGGTCCCGTACAGTTAGATGGTGGTCTAATACTAAAGTGTCAAGCCCCCTCATTACTTCAATAGTCTCATCTGGAGCATTATCAATACTAATGTCTAATACAACTAGTTTATTAATCTGGCAATCAGATATCTTTAAAGAATTAGATTGAGTTAAGCCAGGGCGGTTAGATTCTTCATATATAAATAAGTCAATTGGCTTCCCTCTTATTCTTCTAATTGCTTCACTAGTTATTGCAGCAGAAGAAAGACCATCAACATCTGGACCAGTATATACTGCAATCCTATCTGTTGTACTTATTCTCGCAACATATTCTTTAAACTTTTTTTCAACATCCATGATTAGTTCATCTCCTTAAAGTTTAGGGTTATAAAATCATTTATTCTTTTTGGATTGCGTTCACTAGTAACCATATTATTTTTTCTTAACTGCGTAATATAAACAGCCACAGTGTTCTGATTTAGTTTTAATGTTCTTGCAATTTCTTCTGAAGAATTAGTACCATTACATAATCTCAATATCTTTAACTTTAAACTATTTAGTGGCTTAATTTTTTCGCTAAATTTTTCAATATTACATAAGGTTATAGACTCAAATATCTCATTATTCTTCTGATATATTATTTCTTCAATTTTTTTATAAAAGTCTTCAAAAGCAACAGATAAATAACCAATAAATTCATTTTTACCATATAATTTAAGCTTAAGTATAAACGAGTTCTTATCAATCATATACCCATTATATTTGAAACTGTCAACAACCCTTCCTAAAATATCAATTAACTCTCTAACTTCAGAGCCATTAATCTCATTTTTTAGGTAGTAATTTTCAAGAATCTTAGATATTTCTTTTATATCCATCCCAAGTACAGGTAATTTCATTTCAATAGGATCTAATAAGAAAGGGAGAGTTACGTAGTGAGGCATAGGTAACTTAATTTCTGGACATTCCTCATTCAAAATTTTTTCTATTATTGGGAAAAATAGTTTAAATCTTTCAGAAGTTAAGTATATCTCCGGACGAATAAAATTTTTATGAGGGTATAAATCTGTAATAAAAACCGCAACAAGATAGTCTATTATGATATTAGAGATATTAGAAAGAGTTAGATCTTTAAATTCAAGATTTTTTATTCCAAAACCCTTCATCAAGTCTTGAGTTGAAATTTTAGACAGTATCTTCTCAAAGATATCCCAGTATACTTTATCTCTCAATAATCTATTGCTTGAATCTGAATATATCAGTCTATTAGTCGAAACACCAATATGAGAAATAATTTTTTCATAAATCTCTATGTTGTTAAATATATTTCTTTTCTTCTCTTCTAAACTTGTGCCCTTAGTAGCTGGATGATTTATTGCAAAATTATCCCAAAAATTAACATATGTAGTTAATGGTTTAAATTCAGCCATTCTATAAAAATGATTAATATTTGTGTAAGCTATGTTTATCGGGACAGAGTTAGTATAGACTACAACCATTATATGAACCTATAACTTGCTTTTTTAAACATTTCTATACTTTTATGAAATCATAAAAATAAGTTTTATAATATAATAAATATTAAACAAGACGTGAAAGAGACCTCAAACAGTAAAATTATAGGTTTTATATGTAAAGGATGTAATTTAAAATTAGCCACAGGTACTTGCGGAGATCATCGTATAGAAACAGGTCATCATGATTTTAACGAATTAAGAGGAGCAGAATGAATAATCTTGCAAAAACAGAATCCATAAATTTTGGGAGCCTCGTTGGAAAAGTTCCCCCTGCTCAGAATATAGCATATTATAGAAGAGGATTAGATGAATTGTCTTTAAATGTCACAAACGCCTGCCCAAATGCTTGTGTATTTTGTATAAGGGATCGAGATAAGGGGTGGAATGTATCTAATCTTTACTTAGAAAGAGACCCCACATTAAAGGAGATAACTGATGCTTTTGATAGAGAATCATCTATGTTAAACAGAGAAGGGGTTGCTTTACAAAGAGTCAAGATTTGTGGTTACGGAGAGCCACTCATGAGATTCTCTGAGGTTATAGGAGTAGTGAGGCATATAAGATTAAAAGAACCAGAATTGGATATTCAAATTACTACCACTGGATGGCCTTATTTTAGATACGTCTCTAAGGATGTAAATGGAATATTCAACTTAAAGTTTGCTGGTCTAAGTAGCTTATATCTAAGTAT
>CAYHJT010000121.1:0-3629 GCA_964356985.1 Candidatus Woesearchaeota archaeon | reverse complement strand
TACACTTTAGAAAAGATTAATTCTTTTTGACTTTTTTAACAAAGCCAAATTTAACGGCTTTGCCCGATAAGTCTATGAAAAGTTAGACATTTCAGGCAGATTGGTTACTTTTCAGGCAGACATTAAAAATTTTAAAATAAAATATAACTATCCCTTCTTTTAATTCTTATCAAATTTTTACTACACTCTGGGCATTTATATTCTCCTTCTCCATTATCCCTACCATTATATTTAGCCATAACTTCTTTCTTACAATTAGGGCAAAATTCTTTTCTTTCTTCTGGCTCTGGCATCTTACTTTTTCAATCCCCTCTTAATCAAACCTATTACCGCTTCATTATTATTTCTTGCTCCAGAATCTATCCTATATTTCAAAACCTCATTCCACAGCTTGTCATCACAATCCAAAATAAGCTTTTTAGCCATAACTAATATTTATTAATAGTTATATATAAGGATTTCGCTATTATAAAATATATTAATAATCATTAGTTTTTATTAATAGAAAGATTTATATAGTAGTTAGTATTAATAATTATTAATGATTATTAAGAGTATGGAGGTAATTAAAATGGAAACAATATCAGAACAAAATTTTAGGAATTTGACAAGAGAGCAAAGGGGCATGTTAATAGCCCAGAAATACAGGATAAGGAGAACTGACAAGGGCTATGAAGTACCATCTCAATTTAACAAAGGCAAATATTTAGTTAAGGTAAGGTATGATAAGAAAGAATGCAACTGCCCCGACTATGAAATAAGAAGATGCAAATGCAAACATATCTTCGCAGTAGAATATACATTAAAAGAAGAGATAGACAGAGAAGGAAATACAATAATCACACAAACAGTAAAAAAGACCTATCCGCAGAATTGGAAGGCTTACAATATTTCACAGCAACAAGAGAAAGAAAAGCTTATGGAATTGCTATCAGATATTACTGGAAGAATAAGGCAACCAGCTTATGTCTTCGGAAGACCAAAAGGAAATTTAGGAGATAATATCTTTGCTATGGTTTTCAAAGTCTATTCTACATTTTCAGGACGAAGGTTTGCTACTGACATGAATTGGGCTTTAGAGAAATGTTTTATTGAAAGTAAAGTGCCTTATAATACTATGTTTGATTATTTCAAGAAGCCAGAACTAACTCCAATATTAGCACAGATGGTAATATTAACTTCTTTGCCATTAAGAACAGTAGAAACAAAATTTAATATAGATGCAACAGGCTTCGGAACTTCAAACTTTCAGAGATGGTATAGCTTTAAGCATGGCAAGGAAATATGCAGTAGAAGATGGGTAAAATGTCATTTCATAAACGGAGCTAAAAGCAATATCGTAACATCAGTAAAGATAACATCTGAATTTGATAATGATTGTCCGCAACTTTCAGAATTATCAAATAAAACAGCAGAGCATTTTAACATGGAAGAGTTATCTGGGGATAAGGCTTATTTGAGCAAAGATAACTTTGAGTTGATAGATAATTTAGGCGGAACTTTTTATGTGCCTTTCAAAAGCAACAGCAAGGCTACTGGTAATGGTATGATATGGAAGAAAATGTATCATTACTTCATGCTGAATAATGAAGAATACTTACAGCATTACCATTCAAGAAGCAATGCTGAAAGCACAGTAAATATGATTAAAAGCAAGTTTGGAGACAGAGTAAGAAGCAAACTATGGATAGCACAGGTTAATGAGGTTTTATGCAAGATTATAGCCCATAATATCTGTTGTGTTATACAGGAAATGAATGAGTTGGGGATTAAGGGAGAGTTTATCGTTGGGGAGAAAAGAAGATGTTAAAAAAGAAAACTACCACTAAAGAATTGCGATTTGGCAACCGAAAAGAATTTAAATATGGTTTTATTAGTTATTATATGAGCGAAGAATTGAAACAAAAGGGGTTAGTTAATAATGGTTTGAAAATAGGTAATTATGAATTTTACAATATAGGAGCAACTACACTAAACCAATTAAAAAAATTTAAGATTGTTCCTAATAGGACTTATGGGGCTTATGGTTCTCGGAAGCCAGACATATTATTGATTGATAGGAGAAATAAACAAAATATAAAGGTAATAATGGTTGGAGAGCATAAAGATGATGGAAAATTCAAAACCGAAGATGATAAAAAGGATACAGTAGAGCAATGTAATGATTTATGCCAGATATTGAAAGCTAATTTTGGGATTGCTACTGACGGTTCAAACTTTGTTTGGTTCAATCCAAATCAAGATAATTTAAATAATGAGTATGAAGATAGAACAACCAAAAAGAAAAGGAGCTATACTATTATAAAAGATGAGAAGGGGGACGATTTTATAAAGGAGTTTATTATAGACCAAAAAGACGATGAAAAGGACATAACTAAATTAAACTTAAAAACTCGGTTATCATTACAATATGTTGAAATTATGAAAAAAAACATTTCGGATAAAAACTCTCAAATAATTAAAGAGGTTACCATAAATCCAATAATCTTGGCGAGACAAATATGGCAAGACATTTGGTCTGTTAGTGGAGCTACACCAGAAAAATGTTTGTATACTTTCGTTGAACTTTTCATATTTAAATATCTGAGTGACTTAAAAATTCTTGATGAAGATGATAAAGGGAATAAAATAAACTTTAAAGATATTTATGCCTTATCTCCAGAGAAAGCATTTAAGAATTACTCTAACAATGCAAGGGAATATTTAAAAGTAATGTTTCCAGAAAGTCATGAAGATTCTACTACCATAATAAATGGAACTGTTTTAAATCCGAATGTTCCAGAACATAGTACTGTTTTTTATAAAATACTAAAAAAATTTAACGATTTTGGAGAACTAAAAAATATAGACCCAGACTTCAAATCAAAGGTCTTTGAACAATTTATGAAGGAGAGTATTAGCAAAAAAAATTGGGGGCAATTCTTTACCCCAAGAAATATTATAGATGCAATTATTGAGATTTCTGATATCGATAAATTAGAAAAAGGAGCTAAGATTTGCGACCCAGCATGCGGTGTTGGAGGGTTCATTTTAGAGCCTATGAAGATAAAAGAAAACGGTATTAATTTTTATTACAAATTTAATGGAAACAAAATAGAACCGAGATATACTTTCTATGGATTAGATAAAGGATTCGAGAAAGAAGAGCAACTTACAATAATTTTAGCTAAAGCTAATATGTTAATTTTTCTATCAGAGCTATTAATGAAAAATCCTACAATGCACCAAGAATTTGCTAAATTATTTAATTCAACTTTCAAGCTATTAACAAATACGATTCTCGGAACATTGAATAAAACTGAAAAAGACAAATATGACCTCATATTAACTAACCCACCTTATGTGACAAGTGGCAGTAGCAATTATAAAGATGCAATAAAAAAGGATAGTAGGTTAAGTGAATTTTATAAAATAAATGCTATGGGTGTTGAAGGATTATTTTTGGAGTGGATTATTAAGAGCTTAAAACCATCAAAAAAAGCGTTTGTTATTACCCCTGATGGAATTCTAAATAGACTAAATGATAATAAGCTAAGGCAATTTATCAAGGATGAATGTGTAATTGATGGCGTTATTTCTTTGCCAGTAAATTCCTTCTCGCATGTTTTGCACTGAATACCACTTGAACC
>CAYHJT010000120.1:0-3633 GCA_964356985.1 Candidatus Woesearchaeota archaeon | reverse complement strand
TCCGATCTAAAAAGGCTAGTCCATAAGGAATTAAATTAAAGTAAGTGAATATACCAAATATGATAGCTGGTAAAAATATTGAATGAGTAATAGTTCTATGACCAAAAAGCAAATTTATTATGTCTGAAAAAGGCCGAGTCATATTGCCTATCGTTGATTTGGGCAAGTCTATATCTGGAAATGAACCCGCTACGCAAACGATTAAAAAGAATATTATTGGATTAATGGGAAAAAATTTGAGGGTTAATAAAGCTAAAAGAATAGATATTAAAAGATGGGTTTTAAACATCAATTTATCGTCTGAGCTCCTCTAAAATTTGTTTTGGATCTAAATCTTTAATATCTTGAGCGCTAAATTCTAGTCTGTCAAACATTGTATTTTTATTAACTTTTCCGCTAACTTTTATTTGTTTTCCCAGTATATCATTTTTAATCATGTCAAATTCGCTAGGTGTTGTTCTTATTCTAGCAAAATTATTGTCTAAAACTTTATTTGCTAATTCCCTAAAGCAAACAACCCTTATATTGTCAGTTCCATCATCTAAAAAGAAATTTAATATTGGAACTTCTTTAGTTATAACATTTCCATGTTCTTTACATACATAAACACCATTTATTAGTTCTGTTTTCTTATTGCATTCTGAACACGCAACATAAAATTTAGGTTCAAATAGTTGTACTATGGTTCCATTAATTTCTGCAAATTCATTTTCTTTTAATTCTTTAATGCTCTTTTGATTAAAAGATTTAGTGGATTTGATGTTGCCTATACTTATATTTGGAGGATTAATTAAAATTTCACCTTTGCTCCCTAAATGTAATTCCATGCCACTTAAGTTTTCTTTACAATAGGAGTTTTTAATAGTAATAATATCATTTTCTTTTAATTTTCCGGATTCAACTAATTCAATAAGTTTAGTATCCCATAAAACTAATCTAGCGATTCCCGTATCATCTCCTATAGCCATGCTAGATACCTTCCCTTCTCTTTTTTCATTCTTAAATGATTTAATGTCATATATGGAAATTATTCTAACATCAATATTAATAAAATTCAGACCAGGTACTAATCCGTTTATTTTTAATTTCTTTTCAGAATATTCTTGTATAAGTTTAACATCTAGTTCATTGGCTACGATATGCGCCGCACCTTCCTTGCTAATAAGGTCTTTTAAAACTTCTAATTTCTTGTCAATTTTAGAGTTAATATCTTCTTCAGAAAGAGTAGTTTTGTTCTTAATCTCTTTTACAATATCACTATAAGACCATTTAAACATTTTATTGAATAGCAACTACTCTATTTAAATACTTTTTTATGCAAAAATGGGATTATTAAAGTCTAAGGCGAATTTCAAAACGATGTCTTTTTTATCAAAATAACCTAAACTTTGTTTAAGATTTACATCAAAATAAAGGATTTTATTATTTTCTTTAATGTTAAAATCTCCTAAAGATTCCCAACAGGTTGTATCTTGTTTACACTTATCAATATTATTTTTTATAAGTTCCGAAGTTTGATAAGCATAATCTAAACTATATTGAGAATCTACCAAAATTATTGGCCTAAGGTAATAAATAATTCTTTTATTTTTGAGGGGGATTTCATCTCCCTTAATCAAAAAATTATTATTAATAATGCTTACATTATAATTATTTTTAATATTTATGGGATTATAATTATTTATGCTTACATTATATATCTTAGTAAATTCTTCAGTCAGAGTCTTTTTAGTTAAAAAACATTGCTTAGAAGATTTAACCCATAAGGTATAATCATTAGAGACCCCGCATTCAGTTTTTACATATCCACCCTTAGCATAAAATTCTTGAAGGGATTCTGCTTGAGAATATTTAGCGCTTTGTTCTATGGCAAAAATATTGCTTTCTCCTTCTAGGTAAGTGTTAATCATATTAATTTGAGCTTCTCCAATGTATAATGTACTAGTAGAGTTTTTTAAATCTGAAAATTTAAAGAATATAAAAACTGTTAAGAATAATACTCCAAAAACTAAAGCTAGGTTAAATACAAAGTTTCCTTTTTTATTCATTTTAGCATTTACCATATTCATGATCTAATAAATTATCACCATAAAAAATAGTTAATGATTTGGTTGTATTAACAGGTATTGTAATATTAGACAATCTAATATTTGGGTTATCTAAACCATAGGGATTAATGTCGAATTTTCCAACAGAAAAAATCATCTTATCTTGGTCATAAACATTTAAAGACCATATACATTGATTATTTATAAATAATAATCTTAATTGGGATTTTATTGCATCTTTTGATTTTGAAAAATTGTCATTCTTATACGAGTATACTATTAAATCTGCAATATTAGTAGTTATATAATCGCCATCATTAGTTATATCTAAACTATAAGGTGTTTTCATTAAATTTAATAGTATCATTGGATGGATATCATTTTGAATTTGTAATATTTTTGATGTATCTTTTTTACCTATATCAAAAGAAGTAATAAAAAATAGTGCAGATAATATTGTCGCAATTACAAATATAGTCACGAAATCTCCAAAAAAGTCCAAAAAATCTCCTTTTCGATTCATTTTGATATCACCAAGTCTATTATTAAAATTCCTGGACTTATTTTTTCATAATCATCCCTATATAAGATATAATCAGAAGATTCCAGACAGTTATATTTTGGCCTATTGAGTTTACAAGAAAACTTAAGATCATAAATATCTTGATTATAATAAGAATTTGAAATTATTTTTTCAGCGGAGATTATTGTTAAGTTCATTCCAAATATCTTAGAGTCATCAAAACATTTAGATAATTGGTTATCAGTTAATTTGTTTATATCAATAATTCCGGGGTAATCTTTATTTTCATCGCTATATATTATACAACCAGGACCATATAAAAGTCTAGATTTGATGATTTTATTTTGAATATCGTTTGTTTCTATGCTTCTTGAAAGATTAATGGATATTATAGCATAGATTACAATCATTACAACTAATAAAAGTAACATTCTAAAAACCCAAGATAGTATTGTTCCAGATATGCTTCCTTTATTATTTAGTTTCATATTATTAATTTAATTAAATCCTCCAGAGTTTTCATAAATGTTTATTTCTGTTTGGTTTTTCTCTATAGAAATAATTTGAGAATTTGTTTTTTTATTGTTGAATTTAAAAAAAGATTCATGTATCAATGAATAAGTTTTACCTAGATCTGTATCTTTAGATTTTACTAAAACAGAATACGGATTTGAATTTATTGTGAACATATATTTATCTTTTAAATCATAACTAACAATTATATTATTTGGGCTACTATAGATTGTATTAATAATAAGTCCAGTGTCTAAGGAATCATATCTTTTCTTATAATCGCTATTATTGATCACATCATTAACATAACCAGAGATTATTAAGATAATAATCGCTACAATTATCAAGCCAAATATTGAGAACATTAAATCTTTTGACTGGCCTCTTTTATTCATAAAATATAATCAGTGATAGCTATATATAAATATTATTGAAATGTTCTCAGCTTTTTGTGGTCGGTTCAATAATTATTATGGAAGGACTATCTTGTTTTGTTAATATGTTGATTTTTACCATAGAAACTCCATTTACTCCATTAATTAAAATAGG
>CAYHJT010000119.1:0-3661 GCA_964356985.1 Candidatus Woesearchaeota archaeon | reverse complement strand
CCATATTTCTTTGGATATCTGTTTTATTATATCTAGTCCAGATAAACCATGACGCAACATAATGTCCAGTAATTTATTTTTAGATTTTAAGAAATCTTTTCTAGCAATCATCAAAACTTCATTTACCTCTTTTGGTTCAGCGGAACTTACTGTATCATAAATAGTCTTTTCAGTTATATTAGATGAAATGGCTGCGCAACTTTGCAATATGTTTTCTAGCTTTCTAGCATCGCCTTCAGTAACATGATATAATATGTCTATAACTTTATCATCTATTTTTAGTTTCTCATTCTTGGATATATTTTTTATTATATTATGAAAATCCTCTTTTAATAATGGCTTGAATCTAAATACTGTGCATCTGCTTAATATAGGGTCTATGATTTTAGTTGAATAATTACAACTTAAGATAAAACGAGTGTTATTAGTATAGTTTTCCATTGTTCTTCTTAGTGCTTGCTGAGCTTCCCTTGTCAAAGAATCGCATTCATCTAAGAATATTATTTTAAATGGAACATTACCCATGGACTTTGTTCTTGAAAAATCCTTGATTACATTTCTTACAATATCAATGCCACGGTCATCTGAAGCATTTAATTCTAAAAAATTATCACGCCATGTTGGACCATATAATTCTTTAGCGACAACTAATGCAATAGTGCTTTTACCAACACCGGCCGGACCTGCAAAAAGTAAGTTAGGCATGTTTTTATTATGAACAAATGCTTTAACTCTTTCAACAATAATAGATTGACCTATAACTTCAGAAAACTTAGAAGGTCTATATTTCTCTGTCCAAATCATAGAATCTGACATAATTATTTGGACTAAATCAACAGTATATAAGTTTTACTTAGGTTTTTACAAATAAGAAAATAAAAGAAAGAGATTAATATTTTATTCGTTTTTTCAGAAATTTTCTGAATCTTCGTCTGATGTTTCTTCAGTATCATTTACTGAATCTTCTTCAGATTCTTCTGAATCTTCGTCTGATGTTTCTTCAGTATCATCCATAGATTCTTCTTCAGATTCTGATTTTGCTTCCCCAGCACCAATTACTTCTGCGAATCCTACTTTCTTAGAGACTTTTGTTACTCTAATCTTGACGTTTTCGCCTGCTTTGGTATTTGGGACAAAAATAACGAAACCCTTAACCTTTGTTATACCGTCTCCTTTTTCTCCAACGGCTTCTATGTTTACATCTAATTCTTGTCCGACTTTGATTGGAGCGAAACTTCTTTGTTGATGTCCGCCATATCCTCTGTCAGATGATCCTCTATCTCGCTTGTACATACTAATTTACCTCACATAACCTTATTTTAATCTACCTTTATGCTTGATAAAGGCTTATGCCCATAACTTTATAGACGTTTATAAAGCTTTGTTTTTAGGCTAAATCTTGTAATGGCAAAATATTTAAACCGACTTTGAAGCTAAATCTAAAATGTACAATACTGAAGAATTAGAATTAGGGATATTAGAATTTTGGAAGGAAAATAAGATATTTGAAAAACTAGTTCATAAAAACAAAGACAAAAAGCCTTGGTCATTCATAGATGGGCCTGCTACAGCCAATAATCCTTTAGGGGTTCATCATGCCTGGGGTAGAACTTATAAAGATACATATCAAAGGTTTAAGTCTTTGCAAGGATATGATCAAAGATTCCAAAATGGGTTTGATTGTCATGGTTTACCTATAGAAGTTGGCGTTGAAAAAGAAATTGGATTGAATTCTAAAAAAGACATTGAAAATTTTGGGGTTGAAAATTTTGTAAAAAAATGTAAAGAAAGGGTTGAAAAATATGCTAAAATCCAAACTGAGCAAAGCATTAGACTTGGACAATGGAATCATTGGGATGAATCTTATTATACCTTAAGTGATACTAACATTGAACATATATGGTATTTCTTGAAAAAATGCTATGATAATGGTTGGTTGTACAGAGGTACAGATGTAGTTCCTTGGTGCTATAGATGCGGAACTGCACTTAGTCAGCATGAATTATATGATTCTTATAAAGACTTAACACATACTTCTGTTTACTTGAAATTTCCAATAAGAGACAGAGAAAATGAATATCTTTTAGTTTGGACAACTACACCTTGGACATTAACATCTAATGTAGCTGTTGCAGTAAATCCTGAATTAGTTTATGCTAAAGTAAAACAAGAAAATTCTATTTATTATTTAAGCCAAGGAACATTGACGTCTTTGAAAGGAGATTATGTAGTTTTAGAAACTTTATCTGGAAATGATTTAGTTAATTTAGAATATTCCGCGCCTTATGGAGACTTAGAAGTTCAAAAGAATATAAAGCACAGGGTTGTTTCATGGGAGTTAGTAAGTGAAGAAGAGGGTACTGGAATAGTGCATATAGCTCCTGGTTGTGGTAAAGAAGATCATGATTTGGGAAAGAAGGAAAAACTACCTGAAATTTCACCATTGGACGAATCTGGAAATTACTTAGATGGATTTGATTGGTTAACTGGTAAAAATGTTGGCCATGTTTCTAGAGATATTATCAATGATTTGGAATCAAGAAATTTCATATACAAAACAAAGGATTACTTCCATAGATATCCTACATGCTGGAGATGCAATACGGAACTAGTTTTTAGGTTAGTCAATGAATGGTTTATTTCTGTTAATGAAATAAGACCAAGAATGATTGA
This sequence comes from Candidatus Woesearchaeota archaeon, assembly GCA_964356985.1. GTDB lineage: Archaea > Nanobdellota > Nanobdellia > SCGC-AAA011-G17 > JAGVZF01 > CAYHJT01. The sequence continues at coordinate 988 of CAYHJT010000119.1, read as the reverse complement.
AGCTAATAAGAAAATAATTTGGGAGCCCGAGCATGGTGGAAAAATCATGGAAGATTGGCTCAATAACATGAGTGATTGGCTAATATCAAGAAAAAGATATTGGGGGTTACCTTTGCCAATATGGGAATGCGAAAATAATCATATAGAGGTAATAGGGACAAAAAAAGACCTTTTGAAAAAAGCTATAACTGATGCTAAACACCTTAAAGAATTACACAGGCCTTGGATTGATGAAGTAAAAATAAAATGTTCACATTGTCATAAAGAGATGACAAGAATCAAAGATGTTGGAGATGCATGGCTTGATGCGGGAATAGTTCCTTTTTCTACATTGAATTATTTGGATGATAAAGAATATTGGAAAAAATGGTATCCTGCCGAGGTAATTATAGAGATGAGAGAACAGATAAGATTATGGTTCTATTCATTATTATTTATGGCAGTAACATTAGAAAATAATACTCCTTACATTAAAGTTCTCACCCATGAAAAAGTCCATGATGAATTGGGAAGACCTATGCACAAGAGTGGGGGTAATTCTATAGTTTTAGAAGAAGCTGCCAAAAACATGGGTGTTGATGTTATGAGATGGTTCTACATAAAACAAGATCCAAAATTCAATGTTAATTTTGGTTATAAAAATTCAGAGGTCGTAAAACAAACACTTTCTATGTTGTTCAATTTAATATCTTATTTAGAAATGTCCACTCAGGGGAAAAAATATTTAATATCTAAAAAATTAGAGGTAGAAGATAAATGGATGCTTTCTAAATTGAATACATTAATATCTGAAGTAACTGATAATCTAGAATCATTAACTCCAAATATAGCCACAAAAAAAATAGAAGATTTCTTTGTAACATCTTTTTCAAGGACATATATTCAATTTATCAGAGATAGGGTCCAATCGCAGGATGGAAAAAATAGAGAGACTGCATTAGGTGTATTATATGAAGTAAACTTGACTTTGATAAGATTGATGGCTAGA
>CAYHJT010000118.1:0-3667 GCA_964356985.1 Candidatus Woesearchaeota archaeon | reverse complement strand
AGCCTTACAGATGATACTATCGGGATTAATTTTGTATTTTTACCATTTAAATAACTCGGAAGATCTTTTGGAATTCCTGCTCCTGATATTATCATATCAATATCTTCTTCTATTGCAGTTTTAACAAGCGAAGCGTAATTTGAAAGAGCATGCATTATATTAACACCTATAACCCCATTACTTTTTCTTCTAGCTTCTCTAATTTCTCTTCTTAGCGCAAGTTGATTAGATAAAATATAAGCTTCTTCATATAATATTTTTTTGTGTTCTGCAGATAAAGAATCAAATTCAGATGTCTTTCTTCTCACTATTTCTGTGGCATAATCATCAGGTAAGCATAGTGCAACACTGGCGATTATACCTGCACCACCCTCATTTGCAACAGCAGCAGCAAGTCTATGTTTGGAAATTCCTACACCCATTCCTCCTTGAATAATGTTAATCTCTAGACTCCCAATTTTTATTTGTGGGATATTGTTAAATGTCATAATTTAAATCATCTTCCTTATGTTGAATAATGTGCTATTAAATTAACATCTATTTAAATATTTATTATTATCATTTAAATTTAGTAATTAGAAAAGTTTTTAACATACTAATTATTTCTATGTTTAATGAAAGATGTAGAAAAGAGATTTGAGCTTATAAAAAGAAACACTGAAGAGATTCTTGGAGAAGATGAAATTCTCGAGCTATTGAAGAACAACGAAAAATTAAAGCATTACATCGGATTTGAGATTTCTGGAAAAATCCATCTTGGCACCGGATTAATGTGCATGGGGAAGGTAGATGACTTCATGAAGGCAGGAATTAATTGTTCTATATTCTTAGCTGATTGGCACTCATGGATTAATGACAAGCTTGGCGGCGACAGAGATAAGATAAGAAAACTCGCGCTTGGCTATTTCAAAGAAGGATTAATCGCCAGCTTATTATGCATAGGCGGAAATCCTGAGAAGCTTAAATTTGTTTTAGGCTCAGATTTATACCATAACAATGATGACTATTGGGCTACTGTTGTTGATGTAAGCAAAAATACTAGTTTAGCCAGAATAAATAGATCTATCACAATTATGGGAAGAAGGGAAGGCGAATCAGTTGATTTTGCCAAATTATTGTACCCACCGATGCAAGTCGCGGATATATTTATTCAAGGAGTTAATATTCCTCATGCAGGCCTAGATCAGAGAAAAGCGCAAGTAATTGCTAGAGATGTAGCATTGAAAATGAAGATTAGCCCTTTGATGAACAAGAAAAAGGAACTGATAAAGCCAAAAGCGGTACATCATCACTTGATTCTAGGATTGCATAAGCCAAATATCTGGCCTGTGCCTAAGGAACAGACGCAAGAGCTTTGGGGCCAGATGAAAATGTCAAAGAGCATTCCGGATTCTGCAGTCTTTATAACTGATAGTCCAGAAGACATCAAGCGAAAGATCACAAAGGCATTCTGCCCTGAAAAAGAAATCGAGTTTAATCCAGTACTTGACTGGTCTAAATATATCATATTCAGGAACGAAAGTGCTATTTTAGAGATTAAAAGACCAGATAAATTTGGTGGCAATAAAATCTATAAATCTTATAACGAATTAGAAAAAGATTTTGCTCAGGGCAATTTACACCCTATGGACTTGAAGAACTCTGTCGCAGATAAAATTATCGATATCCTAGAACCCGCAAGAAAGCATTTCGAAAAGCCTAGCATCAAGAAGATGAAAGAAGAAATGGATAAATTACTAATTACAAGATAAATTATAATAAAATTTATATACTGCCGATATTTCTTACTATGATGATTAAGGATGAGAAGAAAAAGAAAAAAAAGACTATTCCCAGAATTACCTTTAACTTTGCAGAAACTGTCAAAACAGCCGAATTCTTGAAGACTACACTAATGGTTATATCCTTTGGATTATTAGCTTACTTGATCAATTCAGGAATTTACACATTTGGTTCTCAAGATATATTAAGATCTCCCAGAATAATGGGATTAATAGAAATACCTGTTTTATTTTCTTTACTAGGATTGTTTACAGTAATATTCTATACACATCAAAGAGATATAGAAAAAATAAAAATTAATATATAAATTTATTCCTAGAAAAAACTTTAAATAGAAGGTATTATAATAAATTGATATGACACTAAAAAGAGATTTATTTCTTTTATTATCCTTTTTGATAGTTTATTTCGTTTATGTAAATTCTAGTAATTTTAATATTAACAGTTGTCAAGCATTAGCTTCTGGAAACATTTACACGTTGACTCAAAATATCTCGAGCGCCGGAGACTGCTTTACAGCTAGCGGCCTAAATAATGTAACAATAGATGGAAATGGATACAAGATCACGGCAGTCAATAGGGCATTAATAATTGGCGCAAATTCCAGAAACATCTCCTTATCAAATGCAATCATAGACGCTCCCGGTGGTGTTAATGTCATAGGAGGACCTTATGATGGATGCTCTTCTGCTGGAACCGCAGATGGAATTGTCATCATGAATAACATATTCATCAGCGGAGGAATCGTTGTCGGATATGGCGGAGGCGCCTCTGGAGTATGCAACATGCTGGTAAAAGACAACAGAATCTTGAATAGTAGTGTTAGCTTGGCCAACTATCAATTTAGTTACTTAAATAATTCCATAATAAACAACTACATTGCCAATGGATTAACTGTCGGATACACCACTGGCGGAATAATAAGAGATAATTTTGTATACAGGCTGACTGACGAGTCATCAGAGAATGTCTTTAACTTAGATCATATAAATGGATATCTTGTTGATAATAACACTTTTTTATTGAATACATCATTAACAGACGCATTTTCTAACAATGTCTTTGTATTTTGGTACTTGACATATAGCGTGGTAAACAACAACAAATTTCTTGACTATAATCAAGTTGCTTCAAACCCAAGAAAAATTTCATTGAATATGTATGGTCCAAATTTCATCAACTTTACAAATAATATAGATTATACAAATAACCTTAACCCATCGGTAAATTTTCAGGGCGTAATCAAATTAAGGTCCGGGACCAGCAACAGCAATTTCGTCAACAACACAATCATTGCAGTGAATTCTGGATATCAAGGACTATTTGTTGCCTCTTCAGCAGGCGAAGACCTCCCAAACAATACGTTTGATTCAAATACAATAATCACCAATGCAAGCGCTGCATTGACCGGCGATTATGGCTCAAATGCAATCGTTAAAAATAATGTTTTAATAGGTAGCCCCGGCATGGACTTGGATTGGGGATACGGATGTGCAGGGCCAATATATGTCTACAACAACATATTGATTGGAATTTCAGGAGCAGCATATGACCCCTTAGGATGCTCAAATTCTAACTCAACAAATAACATAATATACAGCGAAACAACTCCTGCATCAACATCAACATTCACGGGAAATTATAATCTATTCTATCCAGCTTATGCCTCTGGACAGGCAAATTCAATTAGTGGACAAAACCCTAATTTCATCAGCCCTAGTGGAACAATATTCGACGCCAATTACAATCTAGTGAGAAATTATCATTTGAATCTAGCAAGCCCAGCAATAAATGCAGGAACTAATCTAGCTGCTCAAGGGGTAACAAAAGACAAAGATGGAATTGCAAGACCACAAGGGTCTAGCTATGACATTGGCGCTTATGA
>CAYHJT010000117.1:0-3675 GCA_964356985.1 Candidatus Woesearchaeota archaeon | reverse complement strand
AATTAAGAGCACCAAGCTTTAAAAGATTAAGGGAGGATAAAGAATTAAGGGAATGTGTATTAAATACTCAATATCTTGCTATGTTTGATATTCTGATTTCATCTAATAAACCATTTAGATAATATGGTGTTCCTTGAGTTGGGTGATGTCGTCCTATATATAAAGGAAAACTATTTGGATTTATTGAGCCACTAAATGATACCGTACCTGGGTCTTGCACACCGTTAATAAATATCTTCATAGTATTTCCATTATAAACAGCCGCTACATGATACCATTGCCCTAAACTTAAAATGCTACTAGAAAATAACTGTGATAACCCATTAAAGTTATTATTTAGAGTAAACTGAACCCTTCCATTATCAATATTTACAAGATAACCTTGATTAGATCCAACAGGAGTCTTATCAACAATAACCATATTATTCAGACTAAATATTTTTATCCAGAATTCAATAGTTATCTGATTTTGAGGACTTAAGGAAGGATGATTTTGAACCAAAATATAGTCATTAAGCCCGTCAAATTGTAAAGCACTAGTACTTCCAGGTATTATTGTATCGGTAGTCCAAGTTGTTCCATTAATCAAATTTCCATTATTATTATTTGATGAGGAATCAAAAACGGTTGTTCCTATACCCTCATCAAAATGCCAGAGTGCAGATGTATTTGTGTCAGATAAATATTCGCCTAAAATAATTAACCCTATGGCATTTGAAACACCAAGTATTGAATTTGGTGGATTAATATCTAGCGTAACGAATGTAATATAAGTTTTTAATCCTGTGGGGAAGAAAACTGGTATTTGCCATGTTACCAGAGCATTTCCATTATTATCTAAGGTACCTATAGAATTACTTAGTCCTATTAAGTTAGGATAGAATATAGATAAGATAAATAAAATGTCATAGTTTAATGGTATGATAGAACCACCAATATTAATGCCGGGTACATTTCCTAGAGACATTCCGAGAATATATAAAGAGTTTGGATATGCTGTATTCTTAAGTAATATATTTATTGAAGAACTTACATATGGTATTCCGAATATTGTAATATTATTTAGTAAAGGATTTATTGCTGCTAATGCATCTATTCTTTTAAATGTTAGTGACGCGCTTGGGTCGAATATGTTTATCCCAGTGTTCCATAATCTATTTTGGATTTGTAGCGGTGTTAAGGAAGGTTTTATCTGTTTCAATAGTGCAGCTACACCAGCAACATGAGGAGCTGCCAGTGATGTACCACCTGCACTTGATGGTCCGAATCCACCATTTAAATTTGTTGATGAAATCTTTGCTCCAGGTGCCAATAAATCAAGATTAGAGCCCCTATTAGAAAAACAAGTTACAGTATCAACAGGTGCAGGTATATCCTGACAATTATATTCAGGCCAAAATCCAATAGTAAAATTTGCATCATAAGTAGCTCCCACAGAAGTAACACCAAACGCACATGCCGGATAAGAAATCCCACTTATGTATCCTTGATTACCGGATGCAGCATCTATAAAGATACCTGCATTATATGCGTTTAAGATAGTACTACCTACAAAAAAAGGACATGGATTAGTGGAATTATAACTACTACCATCACCAAGACTCATTGTGATAATTTTAATGCTGAACAAATTAGAATTAATTCTACACCAATCGATTCCAGCGGCTAATGCGCTAAAAGTACCAGAACCTGTTCCATTAAGAACTTTTACAGCGACTAATTTAGTTGCAGGTGCTACACCCCTAAATTGATTATCTTCAGACGCGATAATTCCTGCAACATAGGTCCCGTGACCAGATTCATCCATAGGGTTAAAGTCAGTTGGTCCTGAACAAAATGGTCCGTTACAATAATCAACACCACTTATAACTTTGTTGCAATTTCCAGCCATAAATTGTGAAGTAGTACAACTACCTAATGCTGGATGTGTATAGTTAATTCCAGAGTCTATGACGCAAACTGTCACACCAGAGCTATTTATTCCAAAGCTCTCTATATTATCTGCATTAATTAATTGTCTGCTTTCAGCCAAAAAGGCTTTGATTTCTCTATCTAAATAAATTTCTTTAACATTATTGTCATTCAATAATTTCTCAAAGCCAGATTTAGAAATAATACCAGCAAACCCATTTGTAGCCTCATATCTATATTTTAGTATAAAATCTTCTTCTGATAATCTAGAAAGAACTTTATCTTGTATCTTATCAATTTCGTTTCTTTTTATATCTAAATCTTCTTGATATTCAGGAGAGGTAAATTCATTATCTTTTAACCATATAATAATATTAACATATTGATTCTCTTCAAGAGCAGTGTTTATTTCTTCAATATCACCAACAACATGTTCATCAGAATAAACTGGCTTTAATAAAAGAATTACAAATCCAACAAATAATAAATATTTAGTTCTTATTTTAATCAACCCTTAAATTATTTGTATAGAAAGGTATTTAAATATTGCTATAATTAATGACAAGAATTACCCGATTTTTCTATTTTATAATATAGAACATTATATTTATATAGTAAATGTTGTACCACAATAATTTATATAAACTTTAAGATATTCTTTAATATCCCGGAATGGGGATTAGCAGTGGGTACTATAAGAGAATAATCGGCCAGAGTATTGATGATGTTCTTAGTTCTATCCCATCTGATACTGCAGATTCATTCGAATTAGAAATTAGAAGAAGAATAAGATTAGTTCCTTTCTTATGCAGAAAATATGGTTTTATTGATGTAGCTTATTCTTTGAACATAGACCCTGATGATCTTAGCGGAATAGGTCTTAACAGTCTATATAAGGCTATTCAAAGATATGATGAATCAAGAGGCGAATTCTCTACTTTACTAACAAGAACGTTGGTTAATGATATGTCATCTTATTTAAGAAAAACTTCTATACTTCTCGGACTTCCAACCATTTGGAGAAAGTCATTGTCTAAATATATTGGAGCAGTTATAAAAGGGAAGAGTATGAAAGATGCCTATGTTAGAGTATTGGTTGATGATATGTGCTCATTTGCGCAGGTAAGAAGTGTTACTTCTGAATCTGAATTATTTGATAGGGAAGATGATAATGGAGAATTAAAAACTTTAGATAGCGTATTTAGCAGTGCAGCTGGGAATGGGGTTGCTGATGATGATGCTTCAAATTATATAAGAAGAGAAATAATTGGTTTGGTAGGAACACTATCTCCCAGAAAGAGATTTATTTTGATGGCAAGAGATAATGTATATGCAACACTGAATGGTAATCCAACTACTCTTAAAGAAATAGGAAGGATATTAGGTGTTACACCAGAACGTGTTAGACAATTAAGAGAAACTGCTTTAAGGGATTTAAGATCAAAGATAGAGAGAAAGAAAGGATTAATGGAATTAGTAGCATAAGCTTTTAAATTAAATAATTCTTTACAATATTATGGAAAAAGAAGTATCTGCTGGTGCTATAATATTCAGAAGAGATAAAAAAATAATATATCTGTTTCTACAGTATGGATTAGGACACTGGGGGTTTGTGAAGGGGCATGTAGAAAAAGATGAGGATGAGAAGCAGACTATTGTTAGAGAAACAAAAGAAGAAACAGGAATTGATGATTTAGAATTTGTTGATTCTTTTAGAGGAAAAGAATCTTATTTCTATAAATGGGAGGGAAAACTGATTAACAA
>CAYHJT010000116.1:0-3705 GCA_964356985.1 Candidatus Woesearchaeota archaeon | reverse complement strand
ATTGGCAGAGAATTAAGCAGATATGGGCTATTGGAATTCTGTAATATAAAGAGCATTGTGATCAATTAGACTTATCGAAAGTTATTTATATAATATTGAACTGTGTTTCATTATGACTCAGAATCTACAAAATTTACTTAATTTACAGGAAATTGAAAATATAGTGCGGAGACTTAATAATTCCGGCCTGGTATCAGCTATAATAAAAGATCAACTTCATTCTATGGGAATAAAACCAATGGCTGGAAAAGGTGTGATTAGTCTATATAGCGGCGAAGATGTTTTTAGATATTTAAGATCATTGGAGAGGCAGAGAAAAATACAACCGTTGCCTTATGAAAGCATTAGAACTATTTTAGACATAGGTTTGCATTTACCATTGAGGTCTTAAGAAATGTACAGACCCGTGAAAAAAAATATAAGGTTATAAAAATAAATGAAAAGATTTGTTGTTTTGGGTGGAACTGGTGGAATGGGAAGTGTAGTTGTTAAGGATTTGTTTTCCACTTGTAAAGATTGTGAAATAATAATTGCTGCAAGTAATGAAAAAAAAGCAAAAAAATATGCTAAATCATTTAGAAATAAAAGAATTAAAGGTGTTGGTGTTGATGTTAATAATATAAATAAAACAGCAAAAATATTGAATGTAGCAGATGTTTGCATCAACTGTGTTGTTTATTATCTCAATCTAAATGTTATGAGGGCTTGCTTGAAGGCAAGAGTTCATTACTTAGACTTAGGTGGATTGTTTCATGTTACTAAAAACCAGCTAAAATTAGATAAACAATTCAAAAGGAATAAATTAATTGGAATTCTAGGCTGTGGATCAACGCCAGGGATTACAAATGTTATGGCTGCTTATGGAGCAAAATTTTTTGATAAAATAAATGAAATTCATGTAAGTTTTGGTGATGCTGATTTTACAAAATATAATCAACCTTTTGTTTTGCCTTACACTATGTATACTTTGTTTGATGAGTTTATGATGAAACCAACTTTATTTACAAAAGGTAAATTAAAATTAGTAGAACCGATGAGCGGGAATAAAATATTAGAATTTCCAAAACCGATTGGAAGGGTAGAAGGATTTTATACTCTACATTCTGAATTAGCAACTTTTCCTACTTCATTCAGAAATAAAGGTATTAGAGAGTGTAGTTTCAGAGTTACATTTCCTGAAGAATTTAGAAAGCAGATAAAGCTCTTGATTGATACAGGATTTGCTTACGATAGGGAAATGAAATTTAATGGTTGTGAGCATAAGCCGAAGGATATAACTGCTAAAATAATGGATTACTGGTTACCAAAAGAAAAAACTAAGATAAATGATCTAGAATATGTTAGAGTTGATATTATAGGAAAAATAAAAGGGAGGAAAAGAAGAATGATTTTAGATTGTTTAACTAAATCAAATAAGAAATGGAATATTCCAGCTGGAACTTGGGACACTGCTGTTCCGCCTTCTATTATTGCTCAGATGATAGCGAATAAACAAGTAAAAGAAAGAGGCATATTACCTCCAGAGAAATGTATTAATCCAGAATTATTTTTTAAAGAATTAAAAAAAAGAAATATAAAAATATTTAAACAGATTAAATAATATCACTTTACAGTAGTTATCTTAGAAAAGTTTATAAATATGATTTCTTAATTTAGATTTATGAAATCTAATAAGAAAGCTATTGTAGCATTAACACTTGCAGGTTTAGGTGGATTGTATGTGGTTGGGAGAATAACAGAACAAATACCTGCTATACACAAGTTAGTTTTTGGGAAATCCATTGATGGTTTAGTCAATAATTTTCCAGGCACTATTCCTAATGTAGAATCTATTGAGAAATACTTGGTGCCTGATTCAAGATATTTGTTAGTCTATGTTAGACAGAAGCATAGTGTCGATTCTTTTGCGGAAAATAAAGATATAGTTGAAACGATGAGAAAAGAACTTTCTGGACTAGATGAAGGTGTTAGAAAAGAATTTATTGATGCTTATTTAAGACTTGTACACTCTGAAGGCTTGGTAATGGCTTTTCGGACACAGATCGACATTGTTACAATATTAGATTTTTTATTAAAATATTTTTCATTGAAGGATGTGTATAAAGAAGGTTTAACTGTAGAAGATGAGCCAAATTTCAATAGAGCAAGAGAAACCTATCGTGAAGGTTTGAAACAATTAGAATATTTTGAACCTCAAGCTGAATTCTCAAGGCATCAAAGTAGTGAGTTAGAAGCAATGCTATCGAATAGAGCATCCGAGAAAGAACCTAGAGAAGAACTAAGTAAGAGAAAAGAATTTTTAGCTGCTTATGAAAAATTGAAGAAGGAATCAGATGACATGAAGAAAAAAGCTGTAGAAGATTTAGGTGCGGTTGGGCCAATGTTTCTTGATGGGATAATAGATTTAAGACCTGTAGAAAGAAAAGAACTACAAAGTAGAGCAAAAAGATTGTTGTACGAGAGTATTGTTGACAAAGCTAAGGAAGAAGAAGCTGAAAGATTAGTTCATGACGAACGTGAAAGAACCTCTTTGGAATTAATAGTAAATGGATTAGAAGAAAGTGATAGAGAAGTAGCAATTTTAGTTTATGGTGGAGCCCATAATTTTCGAGAAAGGATTGAAAAGGAATGGAATTTAAATCAAAGGAATAAGAAGTTTTCAGTAATAACTATAACACCAGCTTCGTATGATAAAGAAAGTAATGTAGTATACCCTTGGGAAAAAGAAAAGAAATAAAACCAACAAAAACTATATAAAACCTTATTCTTTATTTAATTATTGAAAAAGATGGTGAAGTATCTTAATTTTATAAATGGCGAATGGGTTAAACCAGATAATGATGAATCCTATGATGTAATTAATCCGTTTAATCAGCAAGTTATAGCTAAAGTGTCTAAAAGCAATGAAGAAGATACAAAGAAGGCTATTGATGCTGCGAGAAAAGCTTTTGATTCTGGTATTTGGAGTTCTAAATTAACAAGCGAAAAATCTATGGTTTTGTGGAAATTAGCAGAGTTAGTTGAGAAAAATATTGATAGACTAGCTAAACTTGAATCAATGAATCAGGGTAAAACATATAAGTATGCTCATGATTCTGATTTTCCTTTCATTATAGATAATCTAAGATTTTTTGCAGGCGCTTCCAGAATTCTTGAAGGAAAATCTGCAGCTGAATACAGCGGAATGGGAACAAGTTTTATCAGAAGAGAACCTATTGGGGTGTGTGCTGGAATTGTGCCATGGAATTATCCTTTGTATATAGCAGTATGGAAATTTGCTCCTGCTTTAGCAGCTGGAAATACTGTTGTAATTAAACCAGCTTCTTTAACACCTTTAACTTTATTAGAATTTGCTAAATTAATAGAACAAGCTGGAATTCCTAAAGGAGTTTTCAATGTTGTGACTGGGGAAGGAGGGGTAGTTGGAAGTGAGCTTGCTAGAAATAAAAAAGTAGATATGATTTCATTTACAGGGGATACAAAAACTGGAAAGAAAGTAATGGAGCTCGCTTCCAGAAATGTTAAGAAAGTTCATCTTGAGCTAGGAGGAAAAGCTCCGATGATAGTTTTAGAAGATGCGGATTTAGAAATGACTGCTGAAGGTGCAGTTGTTGGTGGATTCTGGAATACAGGACAAGATTGTACAGCAGTTACAAGAGTTTATGTTCATGAGAAGCAACATGATAAATTAGTAAAACTAATGGT
>CAYHJT010000115.1:0-3712 GCA_964356985.1 Candidatus Woesearchaeota archaeon | reverse complement strand
GCGTATCTGAAATATCTCTTAATGATAATCCTTTGAAATACAAATCCATTGCTAAAGTAACAATCTTGCCATTGCCTTTGATTTTCTTTACAGGATCAAGAACAAATCTTACTTAGAATAAATGTTGTAACTATATTCGTCTGTTTAGCTACCTTGCTTTTCATGGTAAGAAATAGAAATTATGAAAAATCTGATTTTGAATCTGGAATAAATGGAATCATTTACAGTGTATTTGCAATGCTATTGATCTTTATAATACAAACTATAAAATACATAGATATTAATTATCATGACAATTTAGCTGCAATGCTGCCAGAGATAACAACCTATGTAGGTTATTTAACAAATATTGCAGATCTAGTCCTAGCACCTTTATTTGCAATCTGTGTTCTAGTAGGCATTTTCTTAACTAAAGAGAGCATAGAGTAATTATCGCCACTCTCTAAATGAAAAATGCTAGTCCACTTCGCCTAATATAAATCTCTTGACAAGTGCTAATAAAATAATTCCTATAAGTACTATGCTTGATCCAATTAGCAACCAGTTTCTTATTGCGTTTTTTCTTTCTTGTTTTATTCTTTCAAGTTTCTTTTTTTCTTTTGTCTTTATTTCATCAACGCCTTTCTCTTGGGGCAATTGTTGATCTATAGTTGGTTGAGGTGGAGTAGTTGATGGTTGAGTTTGACCAGGTTGCGAGGGTTGTTGAGTTACACATTGACAGTTATTGTCTGCTTGCTGACAAGTTTGTCCATCTGGGCATATTCCACTGCATGAAGGATACGAAATACTGCAAGGTTGTGGGCCTGTAGGTGCTTGATATTGATATATTTCATAAACTCTAACTGATTTTGATGGCATCTGGACCATATAACCATCCAAATTTCCATTAAAATCATATACTAAATAACTTCCTTCTTCATTCAATAAATACAAACCATAATGAGATGCTGAAGATAATCCATATGTTTGTAAAGGAAAACTAAACAAAAAGTTTACTGGAGTATTTTTTGGATTTGCAAATACTAAACCTATCTTACCATCTGAGGCTTTCCAAACACTATTAGGAATTTCAGGAACATATCTTCTAACATCTTGAGAACCATGCGACCCAGCAATGGTTATTAAAATATTGTTAATATTTGAAGGTAGCTGTCTAAGCATTTCACCATAAACAAGATACTTCTTTGCGTATCGGTTTGCTTTAATTATTTTTTTTAGAAATGATGCATAATTCATCATAAAAGTTACATCTTGACTATAATTAGGATCTGTTATCGTATATGCCTCATGATTTAAGATTCTTAGATAATCCATGTATGGTTCGCTGGTGTGTAATCTCATTCCCCAACTGAAGTCCATAGCAATTTGTTGATCTAAGAGGTGATAATTTGCAGGATTATTTGCATAAGCAGGGGAAAATATAGTTCCATGGCCAAATATAGGGATAATATCGTGGTAAACAACAGATAAAAATGGTATTCCCATAACATTTTCACTGCATTGATATCCAGAACATATTGGCGGAATATGAGTTGATATTGAAAATATTGTGTCGCTTACTCTAAAATAAGCCTCATAAAAGAATTCGTACAAAATAACAAAATTACTATTTATTGTTCTTGCTTCTGTTCTTGCTTCATCAATAAAATCAGTCATACCTTCCCATGGATAAGTACCACCAACAGGATTTGGCAGGTTATAGCATAATGGTGCAGGAAGCGGAATTTCAAAGAACATTCCATCGTAACCAACTGCGGCCATATTGTTCTCCACTTTATTGGCAAACCAAGCGTGATAGTTAGGATTTGTGTAATCTGTTCTAGCAAAACCACTATCTATCACAAGGTTGCCATTCAAATTTCTACATATAAACGGTGTTAAAGAATTAAAAAGAGGGCTGCTAGCTGGAATAGTCTGTGGATTAGCATAAACAAAGGTTTTTATTCCTAGATTTTCTAGTCCATTAGTGAGTGTTTCAGTCCAAGGATACGGCGAAAAGTCTGGAGGAGGTGTAAGACCGAACCAATAAAATACCACGAGATTAGTTAAATTGTAAAAATCCCTAACTTTTTTCCACGATTCTATTTCGTAGGTTAAATTGACATTCTGGCAGCCGGGTAAATTTGGATATGGGCATTGTCTTGCTTCGCCAAGATCAAGTTCTCTCCAGAATGTTGGTATGTCATTTCTATTAATTAATTTTGTATTAGCCCAAGGCTGGCTTAAAGCCCAATTTCTGTATAATCTTGCAGCATCGTACCAATCTCCGTTGAAAACGCCTATAGAAAAATCATAATCCATAGAAAGGTCATTTCCTGGAGTTCCAATATATTCTGGATAAAATCCATGCCCGTATACAAATCTTTGTCCATCTGCTGTGAAAGTATTTAACTGATAATGTGGAGGTAAGCTATCTTTAGACATGAAATATAATCCTTGATTGTTTGATGTCCAATAAGGAACAATCTTTAAATTTAATGCAACACCACCACCATCAATATAAGGTGACCCGCTAAAGGTTATCATATTTGCCGGGTTTTTAACTTGTTCATTATTGATAACTGCATAGTCATCAGGATTTTTTAAGATACCAAAAGACAATTTTGCATATAATATTGAGTAATCATTCATATCATTATTTATAGATACTCTCCAATTACTGAAATCAGAATCTTGATCTAATCTAACTGAAATTGTTAGATTGAATGTATTTGTAGAATCAACAGCACAATCTGCCCAGTTCATATAAAGAATTTGAGAAGCGCCATCTTGCTGGATATTATATGAAGTGTAACAATTAAGGTCATCTTGAGTTTTAGTTAATTCATTATAGGCTGGCGCTGAATTTAAATCAATCAAACGAATTCGCCATAAAATACCATAAACATCAAATGTATGACTAGAGTCCTTATTAGTTACAGATTGAAGGTCTATTTTAGTTGGAGTATACAGAAAATTAAATTTTATTTCGCCATTCTCCAATGAAAACGGTATTTCTGCTGGTGGTGGTGATGGAATTTCTGCTGTCTGCTGTCCAAGTTCAAGCTCCTGTGGAGAATTGTCTGTTTGTAATATGATCATTATTAGAAATAATAGAAATAAGTTCACCAATCTTTTTTTCATGCTAAATACATCATTTAGGTTATTTAAATAAATTTCTAAATCAAAAATGAAGAAAAAGATTTATTGTTTAGGGTAATAGTAGTAAGTTTGACCCTCAGTTACTGTTGAATGAGGTTCTTCAGTCTCATCTTCTCTCATTCTTCTAAAAGCAATTATTAATCCCAAAACAATCAATAATATCACCAATATTGCAAATATTACTGTTAATACTGTCTTGAAGGTTGTAGCTCCGCCTGCAACTCTAACACCGCCAGTTTCAACCTTTGTTCTTAAACTCATCTCATTTATTAGTTCATTTCCTAAGAATACCTTTATTGAACTTAAACTCTTCAGCTAGAGTGACTTTTCTAATCTTCTCAGGCTGATTAAAAGTAATCCATAAGTGTCTAGGGCATTCCAATCCAAAGATATATTTTGATTTTGTGAGTATTGGGTTCATGTATAGTTTAGAAACATTAGATTATTTATAAATGGTAAGGTTTGTCCATCACCCGCATTCGACTTAAGAATCATCACCCGTCATTGCGACAGAGGGCCTTTTTCCTATTATTAAACCGTTTTCTATTTTATATACTCCTCTTTTAATCTC
>CAYHJT010000114.1:0-3729 GCA_964356985.1 Candidatus Woesearchaeota archaeon | reverse complement strand
CGATCCTACATTAGGTAACGGATTAGCTAATTCATTATAATAACAGCCTTGCATTATTCCATAACATTCAGCTCTATCACAAAGATTAAACCATCCAACACCACATTCGCTACATTGTGTCTGTGGAGTGCAAATTCCTATACAACAGAAGCTTGTATCTGTAGCAGATACACTTGTTCCTACACAGTATTCTGTTGAAGCACAGATATTTCCACCCTGATTAGCACAAGTTGCCGGAATACATAGACAAGCATTAACGCCTGGTGTACTTCCACATAATGCTAAAGTACCACAATTATTATTTACACTTCCAGCAGGTGCAGCATAATCACATTGTTCTCCAAATGCAGTATTTAATATTCCATTTCCACATCCACAATCATTGAAGCAGTTAGTTGGGTTTTCTCCAGTTTCGCAAATATTGTTGTTACATACTGATGTAGGATTACAAGTTCCTTGCGTACAACATTGTCCATCGCTTGATTGAACTACTATACCAGAACAAGTATAACCTTGTTGGCATATAATTCCACCTAACTGTGAACAAGAAGGAAGAGTTGCTGCAGCACATGCGCATCCTTGTACTCCAGAAGTCATTGGTGGTAAACATTTTCCTGTAGTACAGCTGTTTACTCCAAACAGACCGCCATTCAGATAATCAAAAGGTACAAACTGTTCTGTTAGAAAATCACATTGCTCTTGCTGACCAAGGCTATTTATAGATATAATAGTATCACCACAAAATCCACCAGGAACAGATTGACATTGTGGATGAATATTCCATGAACCACCACCAATACCATTACCAGAACCAACATATTGCCAGGCACAAAGCGCGTCATTGCAATCCATTACACCATTACAATTATTATCTATACCATCGTTACAAATTTCCCCCATAGCAGGATTACGCGAAGGATTACTATCAGCACAATCATTAGCACAATCCGTATATCCATCTCCATCGCTATCAATACAATTATTTGGATCTAAAGCAGTAGAAATATTTAAAGCATAGCCTAAACCACATATTTCAGTGTCTGTAATTTTATTCAGTTGTATTCCCCAAGGATCAGAAGTAGTGTCTCTCCATAATGTCTTTAGGTAAGTTCTCTCGAATGTATCGCTAAACTCATTTAAATATTGAAGATTACCAGAAATTTTTATAGCTTGACAGATTCCCTGATAAAGTTGATGACCATGGGGATATATAGTATATTGGTATCTAGTATAACCAGTCATATCTGAAATAGGAACACCTGGCGGTGGGCCTATGATTATTCTATTATAAGTTCCAAATCCACCTTCACCTTCATATACATTGACATTATTTCCACCAATTATAGCATTCTTTACAGAATTATATCTTTTATAAGCAAAATTGAATACAAAATACAATCCATCATTTAACATGTTCTGAATTAAGCTCAAGACATCTGTATCTGTAATAGCATCATGATAAGCAACCGCAAGCCCATGTAAAACTTGTGTTTGTTCATATAATTGGATTCTACAAGAATTTGTAGGAGGATCATCACAAAAGAAATTTCCAGGAGCTTCAAAATATTTAATAGGCAACGGATCACCAGTTACAGGATTAATACCAGATGATACAGTATCTTTATTTCTTAATGCATCAATAATTGTAATAGTACGATTAGCTACAGTTTTATAATCAGAATTACCAGTAATTGAAAATAGTTTTGCTACATTTAAAAGAGCTCTTCCTCTTGCACGTGTTTGCTCACCAAAAGTGTTATGTAAAAAATCATAACTGAATTGGCTTCCAGCACCATCAATTTGCGATTTAGCAAGGAAACGTGCAACATAATCTCCTGCAAACATATAACGATATAATTCCATCCCAAGAGACATATGAGAACTATCGCGTATAGTCCATCCATGCCATAAAAGGTAGTTATAAATACTACCTCCATTGTATGTAAGGTGAGTAACTCCATTAACATCTTGTCTATATTGTGACCCAGCATTTACATCCAAACAATAACCAAGTCTATCTTTTGGATCACTTGAACACGTACCAAATAAACCCCAATCAAATGTAGGTGATCTATATTCTTGAAGATTTGCTTCAGGATGTTGCAAGACTTCAAAACCTGGCGCATAATTAACAATATGCGCAGATGCGTAAAGATGGAATCTTAATGCATCCATATATTTTTTATTACAAATATTTCCACCTCCGCAAGATAACAAGTAATGAACTATGACTGCAGGTTCTTGTCTATAATGCTCCCAAAAACCAGGACTCCCCATATCTTTTGTAAGATAATCATAAGCTCCAAATCTATGACCTGTTGCGGGATTTGATGCATAGCCCTGAAATGAGTTATAATAATTTTGTGCATCTGTGTCGAAATTAAAATTAGGATTTACAGCGTCTGGGTTTATCAAATCTTCAAAAAAGTATCCACCTATTAAATTAAATCTCTCCAAAGTCTGGCCAGCATCAACATTATTTTCTTCAAAGTAATCATAAGTCAATGGAGTGCCTAAATAAAGAGTAGCTCTTGTAAGAATAGCTTGGCCAGCACCAATAAAGTTACTTTGCTGAGGTATACTGCTTAATGATGGCCCGTCATTGTATGGCGGTGCACTAAGAGTTTGTTGTGCGTTTGTCGGCATAATCAAAACACGGTAAGACGAAGGGTCAGTTACAAGTTTAACTGTTGGATTAATGTAAGGCTCATCTAACAAATAAAGTGAAGATGGATTAGGTGCTGTATCTATAAAGTAATAGATATCGTTATAAAAAACAAAACCATTCTGACCAATCGGATAGTCATACTGACCTGTAATAGGGTTTACTGTAGGAATATCTTGACTTAAATCATTAGAATTAATAACTAAATGATCTATTTTAACATAATCTTTTCCACTAACAATAGTGATAAAGAATTTTGAAGTAAATAAATAAGGTAGACAAGATCCTAAACTGCTTAAAGATGCGCAATTTGAAACCGGTGTATGCCTTCCAGTAAATTCATAAACTCTTGTAACAGGACCATCTTCAAGAAGAACTGCTTGATTAGCATTAAATATAGTTCTATATTGACCACCGAACAGATCTCTAGAATAAGCTTTTAATTGACCATTATTAAGGAAAGAATCAACTGCTGATGATAAATTAAAGCTCCATGCATCGTTACTTTCGACAATCTGATAAGTTCTTTGTTCTCCTGGATTTAATGAAGCCACCACTCTTGCTATTGCTGTCTTAACATACAATTCACTTCCTTGGCCTGTTTTGTAATAAGATGTTGGAACAGCTTGTGTTATTAAGGTATTTCCTGTTACAGAATCATTAATCTTTATATTAGATAATTGAGAAGGTAAATATTGACTTTCTGAAAAAGAAATTGGAATTGTAACCAAATCATTACTTAATGGAAAATTATTATTATTTCTAATAAATATATTATTAAATTGACCAAGCGCATATTGTGTTGGTGGTTGTGGTTCTACTTCACTAATTAGTTCTTGATTTATAATTAAAATATTAGATTCAATTCTTTGATCTTCAATAGAAGCAATAAAAAATACTTCTTCATCACCTTCAACTAATCTTTCAAATAAAGGACTAAAAGTTTCTAATCTTAATTCATAAGTAATCATATTTTTATGGAAACTTAATTCAGCAGAAACAATTATATCATCTTTATTTATATTATCAGCTTCAAAAAAAACTAATTTTATTTTCTGACCTTC
>CAYHJT010000113.1:0-3755 GCA_964356985.1 Candidatus Woesearchaeota archaeon | reverse complement strand
TAATTTACCATTTTCAATCAAATAACATTCAGCTCCGGTATATTTTTGATTTAATCTCTTGTCATCAATATTCCACTCCATAAAATTTTTCATGAAAATCCCATATTTTATATCTTCAAATAATTCCTCCTCTTTATATTCATCAGGAAGTAAAAATGTATTTGACATCCTCACTAAAGGCTCTCTATTGTAAGCAGATGCTCTAGCAGATCCATTGCTTTGAATTCCAAGCTTAGCAGCAGTCTCTCTATTATGTAAAAATTCCGTTATTATTCCATTATTATACAAGAACTTTCTTCTTGCTTTTATTCCTTCATTATCATATTTATAATAACCATACCCGCCTTCAACATTAGGATCATCTACTATAGTTACGGCTTCGCTTCCAATCTTCATTCCTACGCTGTCTTTATCGATGAAAGACTCTCCAGCTTGAGCAGCTTCTCTTCCAAAAATCCTGTCAGCTTCGCAAGGATGTCCAACAGATTCATGGCACATTATTCCAGTAACTTGTGTTCCTGTCACAACATCCATATAGCCTTTCTTTATCTTTTCGCCATTCAAAATCATTGTCTTCATTGATTTTACCTCATCTTGTAATATCTTGATTACATCCCATCTTTTAATTAATTCAAATCCACCACTCCCGCCATAAAGCCAATATCTCTGCATTACTTTATTGTTAGCTGAAATAGTTGTGAAATAATAGAAATTTGGTTTTGGAATTATAGCTTCTAGCTTGGATCCATCAGAATTAACATAATACTCATGCACAATCTCTTCTCCATAAGACAAAAAATTTCCTAGTATTTTTATCCCTTTCTCATTCCTTATTGCTTTATCAGCATCAATAAATAAAGAAATTTTTTCTCCAATATCAATATTATCCAATTCTATCTTTTGTTTTACTTCGTATTTATCTGTATAAGCTTTCTCATATAAAAATTTAATATCTTCTTTAATTTTAATAGCAGATTTGGTTGCCTTTACCCCTCTTTCAATTATTTCTTTTAATTTATTCTTTTCAAGCTGGTTTGTACTTACAAAACCCATTGTTCCGCTCAAAAGAAATCTGATCCCTATTCCTAAAACAGTATCAAAAGCAGAAACCTGTGGAATACCGTTTTTAAGAACAAATCCTCTTACAGCACTGCTCTCTAATCTAGCTTCCACATAGCTTGCACCTAAATCCTGAATAAATTTAATTGAATAATCAGCTAAGTCTTTGTTCATAAAATAAACCTTTTTAAACTTATTTAAATAAGTTACTAAGATAAGTAAGATTTATATACTGTAGAATATACTTCAAAGATGGGGTATTTATTTAATAAAATGGAAGACCTAGATGCAAAAGTAGAGCAAACTGCTGGAGATAATTGGCTAAACAAGCCGGTTTCAGCTGGGCCAAAACCAAGACCAGAAATTGATGAATTAGCTAAACAAGGATTAACATATCAAGAAATAGGAAATGCAGTTGGTCTAAGTGGAGAGCGCATAAGACAAATTCTAGAAAGAACCGGAAAAAATGAATTAAGAAAAGAATTAAGACAAAAACTCAAACTTGGAGAAAAACTAAATAAGTTCGATAGAAAAAAGGTATATGAAGATATTTCCAGTTTATTTGCTCAAAGAATGTATCAGTTAGCTGAAAAAGAAGGTTGGGCATATCAAAAGGCTGTTGAATATTATTTATTAATGCAAAAAAGATCCAGCAATATGCCTATTGAAAAACTAATTAAATTATTTACGATTTATGAAGAACACAAAAATATAAATAAAAAATTAGGTTTGGAAGAATTAGCAGAGAGATCAGGTTTTGCACATGCACAACATATAGGTCATGTCTTAAAGCGTGTTAGATTAGAACCGTTTTACGGATCCAAAGAAAGACATCCTATATCAGAATATAAAAAAGAAGCTATCAAAAGATCTTATAATCTAATGTCTAATTCTGATATCGCAAACTTTTTGAATTTACCACTTTATGTATTAGGGCGAAATTTAAGACGTTGGAATCTAAAAAGAGAAAGACCATCGATAGATGAGAAATGGAGAATTGTAAGCCAGATTTATGAAGCAAAGGATGCTGGTTTCAAAATAAATGAAATTGTTGAACTTCTAAGTGATTATAGAGGTAGTCATGGTCGTCCTATTTTAGATAAAGATTTAGATAAAGATATTGTAAAAGTAATATTAAAAGATAAAACCATCAAACAGGAATTAATAGAAAAGCTAAGAATAATGCTTAATGATAATACAACAAACAAACCATACTTAACAAATATCAAAAGATTAATATGGCACGATTAATAACAAAGTTTATATAAAATAAAATTATTTACTTAAAGCAATGAAAAGATTAATACTCATTATAATATTATTATTAATATTGGGCTTAATATTTTATACAGCAGAAACAAAAGAAATAATAAAAGTAACAGGCGAACATAGTGCAGATTTCTATAAGGATTTAAAAGAATCTAAAAGCATCCAGAGAATATTAGATGATTTAAGAGAAAAATATACAAAGACTGAATCTTAGCCAGAAGAATTTGTATTATTTCCACTATTGTTCCCAAAATTTCCACTTCCTCCACCATTAGGATTTATAACAACCTTCATTGTAGCAAATTCCTCAGATTTTCCCTTTGATTCCCAGGTTTCACAATCATCATCTTTACAAAAGAAGCATGCAGAAGTGAATTTTGCTAATACTCTTCCCTGGCCATAATAATTGCCTGTTTCTAAGTCGCCAGGTATAGTTATTTTGATATCTTTCTTCTGTGCACCATCAAGTTCTACTGTAAAAAGTTTGCCCATATCTCTGGCCTCATACTCATTGTCCATGTTAACATCAAGCTCAATATCCTTTTCCACATCGCACTTTATTGGCACTTGCTCTTCATTTTGCACTGTTATTATTCCGTCTTTATAATATCCGCTTTCAGTTTCAATAACTAGAATTTCTCCATTTAATTTACCTTCATCATCAAATTCACCCAAAGTTTTATCTTTCAAAATCATTGAAAATTCTGGTCCAGGAAGCGTACTGGTTTCTTCTGATACCCCTCCAACAGAATCTGTATTAGCAGCATTGCTTGTTTCTTCGGTATTTTCTTGCGTTTCTGTCTGTTGTGTAGTTTGGGTTTGAGTAGGTTGTGCAGCAACAGCCTGTCCGGTTATAACATTGTTTTTAACAATATCATTGTCATATCTCGGAGCAAAATAACTTACTGAAAATAAGGCTATAACTATCATCAGTATTATAAGATCCCATATCATCCATGGTTTTAAAGCAGGCTCTCTATATCCCCTATTTTCAGGCAGCCTTTCAATCCTAGCTTCTTTTAATTTTTCTTTTTTAACAGAATCTTTAGTCTCTTTAAGCTTAGTTTTAGCTTCAAGAACTTCTTTCTTAGACTCAAGTGCTCGTTTCTGCCTTAGATATTCTTCTATATCCATCCCCTTTTCCTCCTTACTTACTATAGAATGGTTCTATATTTAAACTTTTCCCTGGTTAAAAATAATGTTTTCAACATTTCTTATTGAGAAAAAACATAATCCAATAATCTAGATATACATTGATTGTGGATATTATATTTGGAATTATCTAGCTCTATTATTAATCCGGATACTAATTGCTGATCCTGTTTATCTTTATAACAACAAAAACTACCGGCATAGCATAAACTGGATCTAAGCATGGAAGCATGTATACTGGTAATATCCGAAGGTTTATCAGACTGTAATTTCCT
>CAYHJT010000112.1:0-3769 GCA_964356985.1 Candidatus Woesearchaeota archaeon | reverse complement strand
TAACGCTGCGCAAATGATTCATCCATGCCAAGCAACTTCAGATTTTTCTTAAATAACTCATTGAATTCCATTACAGATAAAGGCTTTATCTTTTGAGACTTGCGCTTTGAATTCAATGATAACCTTAAAAAATTAGTGAATTTGACTCCAGGAATTTCAGCAGGATATTGAAAACTCAAGAACAATCCTTTTTTAGCTCTTTCATCTGTAGAATCTTTTAAAATGCTTTTATTATCTATTAAGATATCCCCAGAATCTATGTGATATTTAGAACTTCCCATGATAGCATAACTTAAGGTACTTTTACCAGAACCATTAGGACCCATGATAGCATGAATTTCGCCTTGCTTGACTTTCAATGACAGATTTTTGACTATTTGTTTCTCGGCTATTGATACATTTAATTTTCTTATTTCTAGAGTTGTCATTTTAACATACATAATCTACAGTCTTTTGGAATATTTGAATCATAAGCATGATGAATTCTGCATATTGTCAAATTATTTTTCATTATATGAGAAATCTTTTGTAATTCGGTTATTACATGAGCGCCTTTAATTATATTATTGGCGGATTTTTCTATATGTTTTTTAGTTTTTGAATCGAATTTTACTTTAGAAGCTCTCTTATTTTTAAGATATTGAGATATTGCAGATTCTGTGATGCCAAGCTTTTTTGCTATTTCTTTCTGAGATAGTCCTTTCTTTGCCATTATCTTTGACAGTTCTTTTCTTATAGACGGAACTACATAGTATAATTCTATTTCTTGAGGTATTATCATTTTCATAATTAACAATCGTTAATAAACACTATATAAATTTTTCTTTATATGTTTTTATAGAAATTTTCATATCAAAAGCTTTTTAAAACAAAATAAAAATACAATTTTATGCTTGATTATAATAAACTGGCAAAGAGCTATGATGAACTTCACTACAAGGAACAATTAGAGAAAGTCAATCTAATAATAAAGGAACTTAAAATAAAATCCGAAAATATCCTTGATGTTGGCTGCGGAACAGCTTTGTATTCTGGATTGTTCAAAAATTACCTGGGAATTGACAATAGCATAGGCATGATAAAAAACGCACATGCAAACATCCTTTACGGCAATGCTGAAGACCTTCCATTTAAGGACAACAGCTTTGACATCGTGATTTCCATTAGCGCAGTCCATAATTTCAATGACCCAAATAAAGCAATCTCTGAAATCAGAAGAGTAAGCAAGGGAAAGATAGCAATAACATTGTTTAAGCGAAGCAAGAAATTTGAAGAAATTAAATCCTTAATAATGGATAACTTTGATGTCAAAGAAATTGAAAATGATAAAGATGTTATTTATATAGGAAAAATAAAGAAATAAAAGAAGAAATTTATTCTTCTCTTCTATATCTGTCGTAGACTATTTTTCTTTCAATAGAGCTTTTTACACTCTTATTTTCTGAATCCATAGGGTTTCGATCTCTTATACTGTTGTTTTGTAAGTCCTTTACAATTCTTTGCTGAAAGTCCTTTATGTCTGCCTGGGTAGCTTTTCCATACTTTTGAGTTTTAACTTCCGGAGAAGATTGTATTTGCTGAAGTCTTTGCTGGCCTAATCTCCTTTCCTTATCACGAACTATCTGCGTTTTTAATCTGCCACGGTAATTCATGAAGAACAATGTGAAGATTACTATAAACAAAATTATTAGCATGTATACCAAGGGCTTGTAATTTTTAGTTGTTCCTGGAGTTCCTATTGCTGCTCCTGTAGCTTGTGAGAAAAAATCACCTATTTTTGCTGAAAGATCTCTTGAGTCTACTATTTTTAAATTATCAAACTTTAGACCTTTGTTTTCTATGTATAATTGATATATGTCTTGCTTTAAGCCCTTGAATAGTTGATAATTCAATTCCTTGCCTGGTGCTAAGTTAGTCTTAATAACAATATTGTTTGGCACGTTTGCTGAATCTGTTGCGGTTACCAATAAATCATCGGTATATTTTGTATTACCAATATTTTTTACTTTCAATATTTGGCCCTGCAATTGAACTTCAATGTCAGTTATTGATTGAACATTAAATGTTCCTTCTGTTGTCAATGATTTAGATTTTAATACATACTTCCATGATCCTGGAGCTGCATATTGATTTAGCTTTAGGTTAAATTCTTGATTAGTGGGAATTTGCTTATCTAAAACTTTAACTTTTTGCGCATCAGTTACAGTCAATATTACATTATCATCAATAGCATCTGTCGCTTGATCTGATAATACCGGATCAAACGTTATTATCTCTTTTGGAGCAAAAGAATCCTTGCTTAACCCCGAATCTAATTTTATTTCTTTTGGAATAATAGATATTTTGAATATCTTCTCTCCAAGGTTACCATAATCATCTGATACTACAACTTTTAAATCGTGGTCGAATGATTTCAATGTAGATGACAATGGCAAGTCATATTCAAATTTATTGTCTGTTACTTCTGAAATGTATTCTTGATCATCTAATAAAAATTTGACTTGAGCAATAGGTACGCTGCTTCCTATGGTTTTATCAACAGAACCCTTTATCTTTATTGTGTCATCTGGAGAATATTTCTGCTTGTCAAGAGTGGCTGTAATTTTTAAATTTTGATATGTATTAAGAGTAGCCGCATTCCAGAAAAATTCTTCATTGCCATATAAATCATTAACTGCTAAATTGATTTGGTATGAACCTTCTGGTATTGAATCTACAGTTGTTTTATATTCGAATTTTGAATCTTTTATGTTAACATTTGCTGTTACATAATTTTTTGTGTCGCTTGCAATATAAACAATACCTTGACCATTTATTAAATCACCATTAAGCTTTGTTACCTTTCCACTGAATATTATTTCATCACCTAATTGAATAGATAATGGAGATAATGTGAATGTTCCTATAAGGCCCTTACTTATTGTGAAATGTTCTGATGATACTTGTTCTGCTGCAAAATTTACTTGAATACTACAAGAACCTGCAATTGAATAAGGTATTACTACTTGAGCTGATATTGGATAATTTCTGTTAGGATATTGTACATTCAAATTTTTTGTGGAAATTTGAACTTGCTGAGTATCGCAGCTTAAGTACATTGTTAACGGGAAAGTTCCCGCTTCAGAACTTCTTACATAACCGGCTACTTTTAGCGTGTCACCTTTGTTATATGTGGTTTTAGCTAGTGGGTTTAGGTTGATCTCCGCATTTGCTATAGGTAAAAATAAAAGAAGCGCTAATGCAGTTATTATAAAGGCAATCTCTTTTTTCATGAGTATAAATAAATAACAACTTCTATATATATTTTACTACTTTTGAGATTATATTTTTCACTAAAATGATTAAATTTAAATATAGTTAAACAAACTTTTCTAATATGGAAAAGCAATTATCCGATATAGAAAAGATTAGACATTCAGCTTCTCATATATTAGCGCAAGCAATTACTAGATTATACAAGAATGTTCAATTAGGCATAGGTCCCAGTATTGACGACGGATTTTACTATGATTTTAACAATTTGAAAATAAATGAAGCAGATTTCGAAAAAATAGAAGCAGAGATGAAAAAAATCATCAAAGCCAATTATGAATTCAAAAAATTGAAGAAAACAAGAAAAGAAGCCGAGCATTTGTTGAAAAATCAACCATATAAGCTTGAGCTATTAAAAGATTTAGATGATGACAATATAATTTTCTATGAAGACGGAGATTTTATTGACTTATGCGCAGGACCACATGTAAAAAATACTAGTGATGTAAAAGTAATA
>CAYHJT010000111.1:0-3778 GCA_964356985.1 Candidatus Woesearchaeota archaeon | reverse complement strand
CAATCAGCAGCTGAAGTAAAAGAAGAACATAAACCACATCATGAACATGCTGAACACAAAGAGGCTAAAAAGGAAGTCAAGAAAGACAAGCCTAAAAAAGAGCCAAAGAAAAAGAATTCTATAAAGGAAGTATAGTAATCTTGCAATAGTAAATTATTTAAATACAGAGAAAATATATTATTTCAATCTAATTATTAAGAAATAAAAAAAGGTGGTAACATAAATGAAAATTAGTAACAAAAATAGTCTTATTCTTTCGATAATATTCTCTGTCTTTTTATTCTTAGCAATTGTATACGCAGCTGATGTTGCTCCAACATTTGTGACTGGAAGCGCGATAAAAAATCAAAGCACGGTGAATTCTATGATGTATGTCAATTTCTCGAGCAATTGGACTGATGATACTACCTTAAAAAATTGGACATTTGAAACAAACCAGTCTGGAACATTAGTTAATTCAACGTTCGTTGCCTTTGGAACAGCTGCATCAGGCTCAAACATATCTAGCCTTGTACTCTTAGTAAACGGAGCTCCTGGAGCTAATGTAAGCTGGAGATTTATAGTACATGATAATCAGACAAATTTCGCTGCTACACCTTATCAGTATTTTGTTATAATTGATAATCAACCACCATTATGGATTGCTGGAAGCATACAAAAAAATCAAACCACAATATATCCAAATACTCAAGTTAATTTTACAGCTAATTGGACCGATAATACCACATTAAATTCTTGGACGTTTGAAATAAATAAAACTGGATTGTGGGTTAATTCAACTCCAGTTGTTTTCTCAACAGGAAATAATATGAGTAGTCAAGTATATTTAGTCGATTCAAATACAAATGTTAATGTTACTTGGAGATTCTGGGTCAATGATAGTAGTAATAATTGGAATGTAACATCTTATGATAGCTTTATTGTAGGAGACAATACAAACCCACAATGGATATCTGGAAGTATACAGAAGAATCAAACTACAATTTATCAGAATACATTGGTTAATTTTACAGCTAATTGGACTGATAATGTTGGATTAGATTCGTGGATATTCAGCTATAATCAGACTGGAACATTTGTGAATTCTACATCGATTGCTTTTGCAACTGGATTGAATATGTCTAGCAATATAAGCATGATTACGGCTACAGCTGGAACTAATGTTACTTGGAGATTCTGGGTCAATGATAGTAGTAATAATTGGAATGTGACTAGTGATCAAACATTTATAGTTGCTACTGTTGCAACAACCAGCAGTGATTCAGTATCATCCAGTTCAACAATGTTACCTTCATATAATAAAAATAGTGATATAGTTTCATCTGATATAAACACTTTTGAATTTAAAAATATCAACGCAAATGAACCAGTAAAAGCATTATTTACTAATCAACTAGTAACCATGATAGAGCTGACAACTTCAACAAAGGTATCTGGTGGAGTGATTAGAATAGAAACTATAGAAACTCCGAACAAAGAAGTTATACCTAACAATGGAAATATTTTTGCATATTATAGAATAACAACTAATCTTAATACAGTAAATAGTGCAAAGATAACATTCAAAGGACCTATAGATCTAAAAACTGGACAAACAGTTGTTCTTGAAAGGTTTACAGATAAATGGAAGGAGTTAAAAACAATAGATTTAGGGAAGGGAATTTATCAAGCTGAAAGCCCTGGGTTTTCGACTTTTGCAGTAGTAATAAAAGAAAAAACGGCAGAAGTGGATATTCAACCAAAAATAATTGAGAGTCCTTCAACAACAAATTACGGGTATTTGATAATAATGTATGTAATAATAGCAATTGTTATTTATGCAATAAGTTATATTTTTATAAAGTTGAGAAAGAATAAAAAATAAACTTTTTTTCTTTTATTTTTTATATATCTCCATTAATAATATTACTGTTAGAAAGATTTATAAAGTGTCAATTAGCCTAAAATTTTATGTTAAGAGATAATTTAAGATGGGGAATAGCTCACATATATTCTAGCTACAACAACACAATCATCCATATAACTGATGTTACTGGCTCTGAAACAATAGCCAAAGCATCCGGTGGTATGGTAGTTAAAGCACATAGATTAGAGTCAAGTCCAACAGCAGCCATGTCAGCAGCAAAGATTGCAGCAGAAGCAGCTTTGGAAAAAGGAATTAATGCAATTCATATCAGGATTAAAGCACCAGGCGGTCACAATGGACCAAGCAATACAGGACCTGGAGCTCAAGCTGCAATTCGTTCTTTAACAAGAGCAGGATTAAAGATTGGAACTATAGAAGAAGTAACTCCAGTACCTCATGACGGTTGTCGTAAGAGCGGAGGCCGGAGAGGAAGACGTGTATAGTAAAATATATATTTTATATAATATACATTAATCATTTTTTATATAATCTTTTTCTTGGTCGATGATTCCATATATATTTGCTTTTGTATAACCGCCTTTATTCAAAATCCTTTCTTCTACTTTATCAACAATTTTTAATTTAATTAAAGAATCACTATATGTAGGATGGCCTTTTAAATGATTAATAACTGCTCCATTACTAATTGTTAACTCTTTAGCAAGATCGGAAACACTCTTTGATTTATTCAATAAAGAACCAACAATCAATTTTTTTGTTTCATTAGATTTTCTTTTATACCAAATCTTTTTGTTTCTTTTTTGTAAAAGTGTAAGATTTTCTTGTTTATAACTTATTGGTAATGGGGAAATACTGATATATAATAAAATATAACTAGAATGATTAAACTCTATTCTCCAAGATTTAGTATTACGAATATATTTTGTATTATTCTCAAAACCAATTATTCTTTCTCTAGAGTAAATTTTGTTTAATTCATAATAAAAAGAAACAACTTCATAAATATCTCTAATAAATTTTTCATTATTTCCTAATTCTACTCTTATTCTGTCATCAATTGCTCCTTCATCAGTTATCATAGCTTTTACAAATTCATCTAATAATATTTTATTGTCTTTGCATAAATTTTTTAATTTATCAGAAAGAAAAACTTTCATTGATCTAAAATCTGGAATTTCTAATAATTTAGAACAAATATACCCAATAGTATAAGAAAAATATAATTGATGCTCTTTCTCTATATAATTAGTTGGAACATCTCCAAATATCTTCAATCTTTCAGTGTGATATTCAAATAATCCATCTCCAAAACATAATAAATAACATCCATTTTTAGGTCTATAATTACCATCAAACATCAAATGACTTGCAACATAAAAAATATCTTTCATATAGAAAGGTAAATTAGGATTTCTTATTATAGTTCCATCTTCATAATTTCCTATTGATTCAATATTTCTTTCAACTTCTTCTTTATTTATTTCTGCAAAGGATCTTAACTTTTCTAAATCGAATAATCTTATTCTATTATATTTGGTGAACAATCTTTGAGCCTTCCATTTTGGACAATTTAAAACTTTATAGAAACAGTTCTTACGATAACATTTAGTTAGACTTTGAATTTTATAACATAACTTATTATGAAAATCGTCTTTTAAATAAACAAAAATATCATCTGGAAGTTGCCAGTAATGAACTAATAAATCTTTATTCATAATTAGTTTATTGTAAATTTATATATAAGCCAGTCGCGCAGTTCAAAAACAGTGAAATACAAGTCTAAAATATACTTTACAGAAGATAATTAATAAGTTTTAAGACGATAAAATAACTAATATTTTTAATATATAAAAAATTTCGCTTATCACAGTAGATTATTAAATGTCTATTTTTAAATATTTTTTCTATTAA
>CAYHJT010000110.1:0-3779 GCA_964356985.1 Candidatus Woesearchaeota archaeon | reverse complement strand
TTCTAAGTTTATTTCCAGATATAAACCAGAAGAAATCATGATTGTTGGAAAAAGAGAGAATGGATGGAAGGCAATCAAGATGTTCAGCAAGCTGACAGGAATTAAATGCTATGCTGGAAGATATCACCCTGGAATATTGACAAACACGCAACTAGAGGATTTTGTGGAAGTGAAGGTATTAATTGTTGTAGATCCATGGCCTGACAAGGATGCTGTTAGAGATGGAGTTAGTGTAGGAGCTGTGATAATTGCTTTGTGCGATACAAACAATGAGAGCAATTACATCGATGTTGTGCTGCCTTGTAATAATAAAGGAAAGAAGAGTTTAGGATTGATATTCTGGATATTAGCAAGAGAATACTTAAAAAATAAAGAGCTGATAAAGGATGAGAAAGATATGGAGTACAGTATTGAGCAGATGATGGAAGAATAGTTTAATAAACTTAAAAATAGTGTTAATAATATGGGAAAAAGAGGACAAGCGGCTCTTGAATTCTTGATGACTTATGGGTGGGCTTTATTAGTTGTATTAATCGCAATTGTAGCATTAGCTTTCTTTGGAGTATTAAATCCTGGAAAGTTTTTACCTTCTAACTGTAATTTAGGTGTAGGATTTTCATGCGAGGATTTTATTATTGATGATGATTTAGATAGCGTGATGAGCGGTGATCAAAAAGGTATTAGAATTGTGATAAGAAATGGCTTAGGTAATAATTTAGACACTTTTTTAATTTATGTGGATCAAAATTCAAATACATGCGCTGGATGGGAGGGTTATATAACTGCTAAGCAAAGTCCATTATATGTAGTTGATAATTTTAATGATGGAGAAAGCGATTCGATAAAAACTTTTGATCTTACCTTACCACCTCCTCCAGATCCCGAAGGAATAAGATGTTATAATTATCCGGTATCTGCTAATATTAATTGCTGTAGCAAATTTTCTCAAGTGATGGGGGAAGCATATGGTTGTGGTTCGTCTGGAATAAACTGTGCAACCGCTCCAAATTCAAATGTACTAATGAATAAAGGATCGAGATTTAAAGCG
The DNA here is from genome assembly GCA_964356985.1 of Candidatus Woesearchaeota archaeon. Taxonomy (GTDB): domain Archaea; phylum Nanobdellota; class Nanobdellia; order SCGC-AAA011-G17; family JAGVZF01; genus CAYHJT01. The sequence goes on along the minus strand of CAYHJT010000110.1, from coordinate 2,731 downwards.
GATTTAATCATTATCTATAGAGGAATAGGATCTACATTAATGCATAGTAGAGTAGGGCAGATATCGGGAAAAATTGAATAATTAAAGATGAATTATTCTATCACTTATTTTCAATAATTTATTCTTAATATTTGGTTTTAGTTTGTTGAAATCTGTTAAGTAAATTCTATTCAATCTTAGAAGCCTTAGTCTCTGATTTATAAAATCGAGGAAATTAAGAGATGTTTTTTCATCATGGTGCATCAACAAGTTATGTAAAGAATCTATGATTATGAATTTGTCACCTGAAGGCATAAGAGAATTTACCTTTTCAATTGAATTTGATATCTGATTTAAATCTTTGTTAGTATGCAGATAATATGTTCTATCTGTTTTGAGTTTTGAATCTATCCTCTTTGAGATTGTATCTATGAAATAAAGCTTATGGGTGTCAAAGCCAAGAATATTTAGCATGTTTTTTAAGTTGTAAGAGGTTCTATTTAGTAATAAGCAGACGCCTTCTGTAGGCAGCCAATCGATTAATTCATAGGAATGAAGGTGTTTATGGGGATCTGAGGTATTAACCACTAAGGTAAAGTCTTTAGGCAGGTTTACAAGGTCTTTATGGGGTAATAGAGATGCCATTTTCCTCTTTTATTAGTTAATATTAAGAATAAGAGATATTTAAGGATTTCTCTGATAGGCTTTAAGCAGAACTGTAAAGAAAGTTTTATAAAGAACAATGCCTACAGGAATAACATGACACAAGAAATGGTTACTATCCCAAAGAAAGAATATGAAGAACTCTTAGAAGAGGTTGGTATTCTAAGGAATAAAGAAATGATGGAAGCGATTAGGGATAGTGATGAGGCTAAGAAGAAGGGTGTAAAAACTTGGGGATTGAAGACTTAGCTATAAGCTTTATGAGAGCCAGCTGCAACAACCACAATTTCTTTGTTTTCGTCATCAATTTCATATACTAATCGAATATTTCCACCAAGATAACAGCTCCATTTACCTTCTAATTTTCCTTTTAATTTATGGGCATCTAGTTCTCTCCGAGGATCGTTCTTTAATCTCTCCAATTTACTTGGTATGTCTCCTCTTAAATTCAGAATCTGATAAAACTGCTTTTCTGCTTTTTTACTTCTTGTAGTAAACTTATACATACTGGTGATGGGCTTCATTTAGTTTAAAAATATTACTAAATTTTGCTCATCATTAATCGTAAAATTTATGTACTAGTTAATATATGAAGTTGAGGGAAGATGAAAAAATGTCCAATATGTAATAAAGGAAATTTAATAGAAGTAGAGGATATTGTTTCTGAGATTGAAGGTCATTTCTTTATGGAGAAAGGAGCAAGATGTACTAATTGTGGTGAAGAATTTATTAATGAAAAACAATCTCAAAAGACAATTGAAATAGCAAGAAGGTTAGGTATATGGGGTGAGCCTTTGAAATTACATAGAAAATTGAGTAAAAGTGCAAGAGGGACTATTCTTAGAATCCCTTCGGATATTGAGAAGGGAATGCACTTAAAAGGAGAGGAAGAGGTATTAATTTCTAAAATAGGAAAAAATAAATTATTAATCGAGATTAAATAAAAAAAATTAAAAGAGTTTTTCTATTCCATATTTTATTCCTTCATAGAAGGTACATCCGGCAGTAGCATATAAAGCTAATTGACTAAGTATGCCTGCAAATATCATAAGTTCGTATTTAAGAGGATCGTCTTTTGGGAAAGTTCTCGAAAAGTGTTTTGCTATACCCAGAGGCATTACTATATCCCTAACAGAAATTCCTTCGTATTCTCTTGTTCTTTCTTCAAGAGTTGGTTTGTTCATTTTTATAATGATCTTAATTTTCTTTCTAAATCATCATACCTTTTTGCTAATCTTCTTTCTTCATCTCTTTTTTCTATCTACTTGATCATACATTGCTGCTAATCTTGCTTGTTCTAAAGGATCTCTTTTAGGACTGTATTTAACAGCCAAACTGCATAAGGGACCTCGATCTCTTGGATCGTCTTTGAAATCGTTTTTTTGAATTTCCATCATTTTGTTTAAAACTCCTTTGATTGTATATTTTATAGATGATAGTAATATATAAATCTTTCGGTTTTGTTATCGCTCTTAAATAATTAAGATATATTTGTTAGAAATGTAAAATTTTCGAGCTTTTTTATGTTTATAAGGCTTATAGACTAATTTAAATGCATTTAAAGGTATAGAAAAGTTTAAATAATGCATTATACTAATACTATAAGGCGTATAAATCAGAAATCGATGTTTTAAGAGTCTTATAATCTAGTTAAAAATGTCCGAACAAACTAAATATGGAGCTGAAAGTATCCAAGTACTAAAAGGTCTAGATGCACCCAAGAGAAGACCAGCTATGTACATAGGTGATACAGGAATTCGAGGATTACACCATTTAGTTGAGGAGGTAGTTGATAACAGTTTAGATGAATGTCTCGCTGGATTTGCTACGGAGGTCAAAGTTACAATAAATAAAGATGGATCTATAACAGTATCAGATAATGGGCGTGGTATACCGTGCGATATCCATCCAACAGAAAGAAAATCTGCTTTAGAATTAGTAATGACAGTTTTACATGCAGGAGGAAAATTTGATAAGAAAACTTACAAGATTTCTGGAGGACTGCATGGGGTTGGTGTTTCTGTTGTTAATGCATTATCGAGCTGGTTAGAAGTTAAGGTAATGAGGGATGGAAAGATTTATTTTCAGA
>CAYHJT010000109.1:0-3782 GCA_964356985.1 Candidatus Woesearchaeota archaeon | reverse complement strand
TTACAGGCACTGATCTAAATCCATTTAGAAGTTCAGTAACTGAAGAATTTAAATCCTATACAGGTTTAAGTGCAACAGAGCTTAAAGAACTAGTAATCTTAAAAGAGATTAATGAAGAACAATATAATGAAAAGCTAAAAAATTACGCAGTTGTTTTTGATAAAGTAGAGTTAGCAAAAAAACAATTAGGAAATCGGGTTGATGTAGATGAAAGAAAAAGTATTATTGAATGTATATTTACTCCAGAATGTGGTGAGATTAAGCCATTAAGTGAACTAAGCCCTGAAATTTCTAGTGAGAATTATCTAAAACAAAATAATTATGATACAGATAATATTAAGATTGTTACTAATCCACTTTCAAAAGGAGATAATAAATACTTAGTTTTCTTTAATGGGCAGTCTAAACTAGTTGAAGCTATGAAATATGTTGACGGTAGACAAATATTAATCAATAATATTTATCCGGTGTTTACAAATCCTAATGAGCCAGGATCTGTTTATTATTCTAAAAAAGGACTCTCAGATAATTGCGCTGAATTTGCAGATTCCAAACAAAAAGAAACAAATTATTACGATGATAAAAACAGATTATGGATGTTTGCATTTAAGGGGAGCAAAGATTCTTTCCCTCATGCAGGAGAAGCAAATTATGCTGTAGTTAAACATTTAGATGATGGTTCGATAAGATATTCAATATTTAGCACAGGTAAAAATTGTGAGATAGATTATAATAAAGTTGTAACAGAAGACCAATACGATTCTTTAATAGTCCATGAAGATGTGCTTGAGCGTAGAACACCAATCACAGATGAAGCTACAGGAAAAACATATTATTATGCAAGAGTTAAAGACGAAATAGAAAATGAATATATAAAAAGAAATAGAGACAGGTTTTTGAAAGATGGAGAAAAAGTAGGTGGTTATTATCAAAGTACTATATTTTCTAGATTGCAATACAAGCCAACCTCCCAGTGTCAAAATTATATGAGTAAAGGAGACTGTGAATTATTATTCGGTTTCTGTGACCCTGTTTTGTGCCCAGTATCACGATTTGACCTGGGAGGAAGATGGCAAGTAGATAATGTAATTCAAAGTGGAATTATTGGAAGCATTGTCCTTGGATTACCAAATATAGGACCAAAAGAACCATTACCTATTTGTTTAACAGGAATTCATGCCGGATTAGATAATATTAGAACTATGTTTGAAGGATTTGAAGACTGTTTGCAAAAAGCAAAGGCAAGTGGTGATAGTGTAGGAATTTGTAACACAGTAAGAAGTGTATATATGTGTGAAATATTATGGAGAGAGTCTCTTTCTATATTTGGAAGTCTAGGTAAATTAGGAGGTTTAATATCTGAGAAAGTATTTGGAGCATCAAGAGGGGGAGGAGAATATTTAAGTTTCAAGAAAAGCTTTAATCAGCTTCAAGATAGTGTAAGTTACTTTACAACTGTTTATGCACAAGCAGCATTTGCCTCATACAAATCCAGAAATCTTGGTGAATTTGGTTCACAAATCTGTAAATCTGCAATTTTCTATAAGAATCCTAGTGCTAGCCAATTTGTAGAGGAAATTCTAGAGCCAACAAGTCCTTATCAATTCACTGGTTGGTTTGATGAGCTTAAATATGCTAGCGTTGAAGATGGAAAATCAGTATACAGAATTTATTATCATATATATGCCGGCAGAGACGAAGATATCTCTTATTATGTTTATTTGAAAGGAGATGGATTAAGAACTTTAATTGTTACTAATCCCGAATTTGGAAGGTCTATTGCTTATTTAAGGAAAGGAGAATACGCAGATAGATCATGGACAGTAGATGCAGATTCAGGATATTCACAGATGTGTATTACCATAAATAACAAAGAAACATGCGTATTTGGAATAGTAAGCATTGCATTTTCAACAATTTACTTAAATGAATTACTTGTTAAGGATGAATTATTAAACAAACAAATAGACACAGCAGAAGAATGTTCTCCTGATACACCAACTCTAGGACCAAGTTTAGGAAGTTTAACTTTACCTATTAATTATGGATTAGCTGAAACAGGAATTTTAAGAGTTTGTTCTACTTACGATCCTGACGGCGAGCAAGGATTAAGATGGCAAAGAATTGGTACTTGTGGTAAAGATGAAAGTGGAATTAATCAAGGAGAATGTTATTTGGATGTAAAGAGTTCTAGTTTACGTGATGTAGAAAACAGAAGGGAGTTAGTAGCTAAATTAAAAGAAAGCGAAATTGAAGGCGTTAAGACTGAATCCCAAGAAGAATTCATTGATTTAACAGAAATATATGTAGACAAGAGAGAACAAGAGGTAAATAAGTTAATACAGCAAAAAGATGTATTTTCATTACTAGAAAAAGCTCTTGAACTAGAGAAATTTGTTATAGATAATGATGAAAATACCCCAACTTTAGTTAAAACATATAAATTATTGGGTGATATTTACAAAACCGTTGGAGACGTTATATATGAGAACGTTGAAGATGCAAGAACTAGATTATTTGAAAAACAAATTAGCGAATTGACTAAAGATATTTCTGTGTTTGATTATAGTAAAATTAAGAGGATAGAGATAATTGATGATAGGAAATTTTTTAGTGAGCTATTAGGGAATGCTAAGCATGTCTGGAACGGAAATGAATGGTTAATACAAAATGCTCCAAGGCTTTACTCACAAGAACCTCTTACACATATAAAAGATTTTGAAGATGGATTAGAGGCGGCCTATGATAAAATAAAAATTACAAGGGGGCAGTTTAGCGATAAATCTAACTTTTACAATGTAATAATTAAATGTGATGGTAAAGAAACAGAAATTACTAAAGATAAATTTAGTGAAATGTTATATGATGAATTTAAAGAAAGAATATATAATTTATGTGTTGAAGAAGCAGACATATTCATAGAAGAAGGAGAAGTTAGAGATTTATTTAAGATAATGTCAAATGTTTATGTAAAACCTGTTTCTAATGGTGTAGTTCCAAAGAGTTGTAGGCCTAATAATGCAGAAGATTTAGTTAAGTACTCAGAATGGATACAAAAATACTCAAGAGAAAATAATGTTGATCCAGTATTAGTATTAGCTATAATGATGCAGGAAAGTAGTTGTAATGCAGATGCTTCATCTCCTGATCCTTCTTATGGGTTAATGCAAATTACAGAAGGTACATTTAATGGTGTATGTACTTGGTTGAATAGTTATGATGACATTAAAGGAGAAATAAATGCGGAAAATAATATCGCATGCGGGGTTAAAATATTAAGAAGTAAATATGATGAGCAAATTAAAAATTATGGAACCCAAGGAAGACCTCATGTATGTGGAGGCCGTACAAAAACATATTCTGGATGGAGTGCAGCTATTAGGGGATATAATGGATGGGGATGTATCCCAAGTACTGTAAATTATGTTGAAGAGGTAATAACAATTTATAATAATCTTGGGGCTGGTCAATTACCTTTATTGACTAAGAGTTGTGAAGATACAAAAGTTGATACAGGAGAATGCAGAAACACTAAAACTTGTTTTGTGCAAGAAAGATTTGGATTTATTAAAAATTGTAAAAATTGTCAAGATTTAAATGAATGCGAGGAAATTAAAGATCCTACTAAATGTACTCAAACTGAATGTACTTCTTTAGCTGGCTTAACTTGTAGTTGGAATGGTCAAGAATGTGTTGCTAGTTAATGCAGGAGACAGGATTCGAACCTGTGTAGGCACTAAGCCATACGGGGTCTTAAGAAATAAGCTTCTTGCTTAACTCTA
>CAYHJT010000108.1:0-3804 GCA_964356985.1 Candidatus Woesearchaeota archaeon | reverse complement strand
ATCCTTAATCTCATGTCTTTTCCCTATGATTTCAGAATCAGTTCTTATATTTAAATTTTGTCTTATTACTAAGTGATCAGTTGATCCGAAAGACCAAAAGTGGAAAACGAATCCTCTAAATAAGGGTTATTAAGGCTATAACCATTAAATTCCAATTCCTTTTGTGATAACCTTGCTTGTTGTAATCTCCAATAACCTAATCTTTGCTTTAATCTTGCCTTTTCTTGATTGTTCTTTCTCCATAATCTTAAATAAGCAAGCTTTTTGTCCTTGTTTTTATCTAACCATAGTTTTTCATTAAGGTGTATTCTTTCTATGTTATTTTCACGCCATATTCTATCTGTCTCAGCTTTCCTTTGTTTTCTTTCTTCAGGTTTTAATTTTATTCTTTTCTCTTTAAAAAGTAGCCTTAAACCTCTAAATATTCTCCTTTCTTCAATCAAGTCTTTTATTTGTTTTTGTTCTAATTCTAAGGTGTTTTTATCTAATTCACGCTGGAATGTGTTCCATCTCTGAAAATCTTTGTTTTCTATAAATTTTTGTAAGAATAATCTACCGCATTTTGCACATTTATATTTTAGTCTATTTTCAAGAAATACAAGTTTATATGAACATTTTGGACATTGTGGCATTTTAAAAAAATATTTTTTCTAACCAACTAAATAAGTTAAATTCGTCGATATCTTGAGTTATTTGTTCCTCTTCTTTTTTAATTTCAATAAGTGTATTATTAATATTTGAGATATAAGTATTAAATTTCTCATCTCCAGGTGAGATTTGGTAAATTTTAGAATTAAATTCTGAATATTTATTTTTTAGTATTGCTTTTTTTGAGCATCTATTATAAAAGGATTCTAAACACATTTCTTTTATTTTACTTTTAAATGCATCATTAGTTTGCTGAGCCTGCATAAATATCGATGTTGCTTCAGCTTGTTTATATTTAATTCTTTGTTCTATTTTACCATATACACTTTCTGAGATTTGTAAAAATTCTTTGTTCTTAGAAGGAATAGAAAATTTTTGTAGATTTGACAGATCTGTAGTAAGTTTAGTAACTGCAGTACTTGGGTTTGTTAATAAGTCAGGAATACTTTTTTCTAATGTAATTTCATTAGCATAAAATCTAAGCACATTGGTCCTAAAATTAATGGGATTGGTTCTAAGATCATTCCTAGATGCTACACGAATAGAATCAATTAAATTATATAGTTGGTCGTAATTTTTTAATTCTATATTAGATAAACTTATACTTATAAATTTATAATCAACACTTATTGATAAATCCTTAGCAACTTTAGAGAATATTGTAGTGATTGCTTTTATAAGTGGTTGATCATCTCTTACTGTTTCAATATCAGATTTAAATATATCAAAAATATTACCTAATTCATCACCCTTAGATACCATAAAGTCATGAGTCAATACACTAAAAATGGCGTTTGTTATCTTTTGGTTATCTTTAATTCTATTTCCATTAGAATCTAAGACAAGGTAATTAGAATTTCCATTTTGAGTGTTAACAAATTTATAAACATAAACCGTCTCGTATTGCTCTAGTTTTACATCAAGTACTTTATTTACGTCTTCTTGGTAAGATCTTGAAGTATATTCTTTAGAGTTTTCGTCTATGACGGTCTGAGCAAAAACTGTATTAATAAATAACAAAAACATTACAAAACTTATTTTTAATACTTTATATTTCATCTTAATACTCCTTTATTCCAACAAAATCGCTTAAAGTACCTTTTATTTTGGCTTTAGTTAACTTAGCATATTCTAAAATTTCTGAGGTTTCTGCTCCTTTCTCACTCATACCATAAAAAGTATTTTCTCCAAGTAAAACATAACTCCAATTACAATTCATTCTATCTTCTGGATTGAGTTCATTAATTTTATTTACCCAATCAATTGTAGCTAATCTTTTAGACTTAACATTTTGGTCATTAAGGTCTTTTTCTGCTTTTGTTTCTACTAAATAGATTTTGTCTCCAATTTTAACCATAAAATCTGGATAGTAATTTGCTAATAATCCATCATTTCTTATATAAATTATATTTGAAAAGGTATGAGAATGTTCATTTATTTTAACAAAAGCCCTGACTTTAGAATCTGAATCTATAAATTCAATAAAAGCTTTTTCAAATCCCCCCTTATTAGAAGGATATGCTATTCTTGGATAAATAGTTTTTGCAACATCAAGAGCATAAGTTTCCCTTATCTTTATTTCTGTTAATTCAGAAAAATATTTCTTTATAATTTTGGCTTCATTAATCTTTAAATTATTGTGTAAATCATAAACTGATTGAGCTATATTTTTGACTATATGCTGTATTATTCTTGATTCAGTTAAAAGTAAAATTCTCCAATTATTATCTTTTAATGGATCAAAATCTTGCCCAAATAATTTATATCTTATATATTCATCAGTTAATTTAGCTATCAAAAACGAATTTATTTGCATTATTGGAAAAGGTCTAACCGTCTTTTTGCTAACTTTAACTGGAACTTCTGAAACAGCATTTACTATCTTTTGAATAAAGGAATTATAACTTTTAGCTGTAAAAATATCTGCTGTTACATTATATTCGCCAAATTTAGTTTTAATAGTTATTTCCTCGCTTTTGAATACATCCCCTCTTTGATTTATTAATGGTCTTAATTCTTCAATAGATATTGGAAATTTTTCTAATTTATCTATTAATAATTCTGTGGGGGCTAATTCTTCTTCTTTATCATGAATTATAATTGGCCAGAATAAGTCATAGTCTTTATAATTTTCTTTTAATCCAACATTAATTATATCTCCAACAATCCTATCTCTTTTTGGAAGTTCTTTTACTTTTCCAACAGTGCCTTCTAAAACTCTGTCATAAAATTCAATAAAAGCGGGATGTTCTATGATACTTAAAATATCCATATAATTATTTGGTTCCTCTTTTTTGATAAGAAGTTTTTCACGATTTTCTCTTTTACTGTCTTCATATTCTGGTTCACGCCACATTAATCTTAACCCTCTTCCTATACTTTGTTCTAATAAGATATAAGAAGAACTTGAACGCAAAGGAACAATAACACAAATATTATTTACATCAAAACCTTCCCTTAACATTAAAACGGAAACTATAATCTTTGGTTTATCCCTTTTATCTATATCAAATAATTTTTGTTTTACAACTGCCCATTCCTTTTCCCCTATATCTCCTTTTTTAGTTGAATGAATTTCTGTAATTTCATCTTCAGAATAACCTTCTTTTCTTAAAAAAGAAACTACGTGTGGAACTACAAAAGTATCTTCACATATTACTAACATTTTTGGGTACTTTGTTTTATCTAATTTAGTAAAACCTTCTTCCAGTATTTTTAGTTTTGTAATACCCGCTCTTAACATAACCCTCTGTCCTTCTGAAAGTTCTTTAACTTCTTTACCTTCTCTTTCTGCTTTAAATTCTAATGGCAAAGCAGCAATTTCTTTTCTTTTATCTATAGCTACTGTTTTAACTAAACCTTGTTTTATTGCTTCAACAAGTTCAAAATTAACAATTATGTGCGGGAAATAATGTAATGCTCTTTTCTGCCCACTTCCAGTAACAGAATAGGGTGTAGCTGAAAAATCAATTTGTATAAACTTCTCTTTCTTTTTTTCTGAAATATCATCTATAGCTTTTTGCCATTTTTTATCTAAAACTTCTCCTTCTTTTAACCATTCTCCAAGATGATGCGCTTCATCATTAAAAATAACCAAATCATTAAGATTCGATAGATAAGATAATTCTTTGCCCCTAAAATAATTATTGTCCAACA
>CAYHJT010000107.1:0-3839 GCA_964356985.1 Candidatus Woesearchaeota archaeon | reverse complement strand
TGCACAGTCTTGGAATTTATATTTAATAATCTTAGCCAAGGCTTTTGGAATAACAAAGGACTATACCAAACAGCTCCTAGAACAAATACGACTATTGATGATACTAGCATAGCCAAAAAATTTATTTGGGCAGTCATACAATTAAGGAGATTAAATATATTATATAAAATTACCTGTTTACAAAATATTTATTAAAAATATAATCACATTATCTTTTTCGTTTGGCTATCTCATAATTATTCAGCCAAGAATAGATAGTTTCTACACGGACATGGCACATTTCAGCTATGTCTTTTAATGGTTTTTTCTCAGTTATATAAAGTTGATACAATTCGTCTTTTGAAATCCTTTTTGAGCCTTGGTGAAGATGAGATTCCGCTTTAGTTCTTGTTGAAATTTCATAATGACTTAGCCATTCTATTATTATGCTATTACTAGTTCCATATAGTCTTGCCATAGTGTGTGTAGAAAATCTTGCAGTAATGTACAAGTCATATAGTTCTATTTGACGAGGTACTTCAAGCTTAACTCTAGGTTTATTATGCACATGCTTAACTAATGATTCTAAGCTTGGTTCCATATGAATAATGCATATAAAAAAATTTAAAAAGCTTGTTAATTTTAATCTACAAAGATAAATTCATTTGGCCAGGTCTTCTTTATCTTGCCTTCTTCTATGTTCAGCAAAGGCATATAATTATGCATCAATCTTAACTGCGTAGTTAACCTGAATGTAAATGTCTCTGTAATAGAATCCTTCCCAAACAATTTATACATCATCGGCACTATCTTTCCGTTGAATATCTCGACAATTTCATTTCCCTTGCCGCCTTCGATAACCACGCTATATATTACTTGGCCGTCTTTTTCTCCTACAAAGCTTTCTAGTTCATGAATTGTGAAAAAGGTTTTCATCTCAGCTTCGCTAAGCAGTTTATCTATGAATTCTTTTTTCGTAATGCCTATCTTGAATTTTATGATATATAATTGTCTAGCTGGCAATATCTCAAGGCCATATCTACTTGTGTCAAGATAACAATAATAGTTCAATAGTCCTTTTTCTTCCAAAAGTTTGCGTTTTCTATTCACAGTCATTACTGGAACTCTAGTATTTCTGGCAATTTGGTTGTCACTAATTCTAGGGTCTTTTATCAATTCTCTAACAATTTTCTTCTCTTGTTCGTCTAATTGTCTCATTTTATATTATTTATTGATATGTTTATAACAATTAGTTATACGAACTTATTTAAATAGCTTTCGGTTTAAAATTTTAACCAAATAGGAGGGTTTAATAATATGTTTTATCACATACAAAATAATTTAGAAGGAAAATTACTCTATAGAATAATTCAAAGAAAAAAATCTAGTGACTTGAAAATAAGCGAATTACCCACTCTAGGGTATATAGCAGCGAATAATTCTAGTGAAGCATTTGAACAATTAACAAAAAAATTTGGGATAATTTTAGGGCATATTCCTGTATTATACAAAAAAAATGAATGAAATTGATCTAATAAGAGAATTAAGGGAGCAATTAAAAAAGCCACAAAGCCATAGAGATGATTCAGCTATTTTTGGGTTGATTGATTCTATAGAAGAGATAATAAAAACTGATGCTTTAACTGGCTTAGGCAATGATCAAAAATTGCGAGAATTAATAGATATGTTAGAAGTTAGAAAAGAAAATACTGCTCTAGCTGTCCTTGACATAAAGGGATTAGGAGACACCAATGATAATTATGGCCGTATTTATGGTGATCAATTAATAATACTAGCCGCAGATTATCTAAAGAATTCGATAAGACATGAACACCATAATATCTCAGTAAGACCTAGAGATTTATTTAGGGCAGGTAAAAAGGCAGACGAATTTTGGATAGTAAGCCGAGATATGGATAAGGAAAGGGAAGAACATTTCTTGGATAGAATCGTAAAAAAGTCTAGCTCAGCTTCTTTAGATATTCCTAATGATTCAGGTCTAATTTCATTACCATTGGTATTTTCATATGGCTATTCTATAAATGATGGATCAGATTCATTATATAATACTATGAAGATAGCATATGAAATGCTAAATGATTCTAAGAAAAGGTTAAGAGCCTAAATATAGGCTTTGCACATTAATTCAAATTCCTCACATTAAATCCTTCTTAATTCAAAAACTTTTGTTTCATTCCAAAGCTTAAATTTCTGATCTGTTAATCCTTGACTAGATAAAATTTCTAATACTTTATCAACCAAAGTTGTGTTTTTAGAGGAATTCCTCACAGAAATTTTTAACATGGGTCTTCCGTTTTCTCCATACATGCCCCCATCATCAACAAGAATTGGCTCTTCTCTAAAAGGAACTTCTGTTTGACTATAACCTACAGTATTCATACCATAATCTTGTCTAAAAGTATATCCATTGCTTGCTAAGTAAGCAAGAAGATTTGATTTAATTGCATTAACCACTGGTTCTGTTAAATCATATCCAGTTCTTATTCTCTCTGCTATTATTGCTGCTCTCTGTTCTCTCTGTCTTGATAACTCTTTCCAGTCTATCATTTTGTTATACCCCCAATTACTATTTAAAAAATCACATTAGAAATTTATTTAAAACTATCTTTAGTGTGAGAATTTGCCAATTAATGTGAGAAATGCCTGTTTCTGAGGATTAATGTGCAAAGTCCTAAATATAATGCAACAATACATAAATATAATAAATTTTATAAATACCCATTGATACTATAAAAATATGACAACAAAAAGATTATACTTGTCTAATAAGGATAAAAAAATAGCTGGCCTTTGCGGAGGCTTAGCTCAATATTTTGGTATTGATTCTACTGTTGTAAGATTAATCTATATTATATTGACATTATTGAGCTTTGGTTTTGGAATACTGTTTTATTTTATTGCTTGGATTATTGTTCCTAGAAACCCTGATAAAAGTAAATAATCATAATCTATGGTTAGATTCTAAATATTCCTTAATATCTGGCAAAACTACTTGGCTCCACTCTTCAAATTGGTTAGCTATATCTTCTAATTCGCTAATGCTCACAAATCTTTGTTTGTGCCCTTCTTTGCCATTTAATTTAACATTTTCTGAACCAGTTTCTATTATATAAAATATTCCAAAATGAACAGCATGAACTCCATGCTCTATGTTGATATATCCACGCAATCTTGGGGTAAATCCTATCCCTCCAAAGTTTACTTCTTCTTCTATTTCTCTTAGCATGCTAGTCTGGATTATATCTTGATTGTTTCCATCTTCATAGTCTATATGCCCGCCAATGCCTAAAGACAACAATCCCCTTAGCCTATCTTCTTGATAATCTGCTTTAGCTGGTGCTCTTTCATAGACAAATACTGATTGGGTTGTTGAATTTACAACAGCGCAATAAGCAATTGGCTGTTTGTAATTAGTATCTTTTTCAGCAAAACCTTTAGTTTCATTACCACGAGTCATAAATCCATGACTGTTTAGAATTGCAGCAGAATAAGAGTCTATAGTGTTATAGTGCTTGAATCCTTCAAAAAAAGATATGCCACCATTAAAAAGTAAATCCCTTGGAACAACTGCTATTAATTTTAATTCTTTGCCTTTGAATGTCCTAAATTCTTCATCTGTCATCTATCAGATAAAAAAAATCGTTTTTAAATACTCTATCGTGATAAATTATATATTTTTATTAATATATTTTAAAGAACAAAATAGAATTAGTTTAAAAATAACTATTTATTTAATTTGAAATAAACATAGCCGGCTATTGGCATCATTATTAGCAGTATAGCTATCATTACACCTAAAATTATTAAATTATTATTCTTTAATTGATAGACATAATCTT
>CAYHJT010000106.1:0-3864 GCA_964356985.1 Candidatus Woesearchaeota archaeon | reverse complement strand
AGGCAGCGAAAGCTGCCTGAGTTAATAAACATTTTTATAGATTTTCAACTAGGCCGATTTATGCTTTTAAGGCTTAAAATTAGTGATTAAAACCGATTAAAATTCTTGGTTTATGAATTCTTTTATCGCTTTCAACTTAGATTTTAACTCATCAACATTTGTAGCGTCAGTTATCTTAATGTCAAAGCTTATTGGCACTTTAGAGATTTGATTCTGGGAAGTTTGAGTCTTTGCAACATTTTCCTGGGCATTATTTACGACATATGACTGAGGTTGTTGATTAATTGCAGAATCTTGATTTCCAAACATAGAAAACATATCTTGATCAACTATAGGACTTTGATTCATATTTTGGGAATTGTCTTGAATCATAGAGTTAATATTATCGTTAACTATTGATTCTTGTACATAATCGCTTACATCTATCAAGTAAAACTTGCCATTTTCTAAAGCCAGTTCAACCCTTATGTCCTTATTCAAATGATTAAAAACATTGATAGAGAAATTAGATACTTTTCTTAGCTCTTCATAGCTTAATTTTTCTTTATTAGCTAGTTCTTGAGATATATTTTTTCTTATTGTTCTTCCATAGTTATCATCTCTAATAAACATCACATCTTGCTTATTGTTAATTTTGCTTATTAACTCTAAACTATTTGCGTCAACAATATAAGAATCCGGATTTCCTATAGAGAAACTCTCTCCCAAACCATAAACACAATTTATGCTTAATCTTTGATTGCTGATATTTATTGTTGCATATTTATCGCTGTTAACCATTTTTTGAATCAAGATAGCAAGTCCTAGATTTTCAAGATTGGTCTCTTTTATGATAGGGATATTTTCCGGGCTAAACATAGAGGCATAAATATTCTTTATGGCATAAACCAGATTTTCCTTGCCTTTGATATTTAATATATACTTGGCCTTTAATCCGGGAACGTTAAAGCTAGGCCTTAACGCCAAATAGGGATAATCTCGACCGGCTTTTATGAAATTCAATGTCTTAGAATTAAGCATTTTCAAGACATCTGTGTCCACATTCATATGGCCATAGCAATAAATCATATCTTCCTTTATAGTATCTGGAATTTCCGAATTTTGAATCATCTCTTGTATTGATACAGATGCGCTTATTACACTATTATGGTTTAAATCAGTTTCCGCAAGAACTTTTTTTATTCTGCTCATCAA
This sequence comes from Candidatus Woesearchaeota archaeon, assembly GCA_964356985.1. Lineage (GTDB taxonomy): Archaea > Nanobdellota > Nanobdellia > SCGC-AAA011-G17 > JAGVZF01 > CAYHJT01. The sequence goes on along the minus strand of CAYHJT010000106.1, from coordinate 2,670 downwards.
TCCGCGATTTTCTAAGAAGTATTGATTTGCCTGAATTGTTAATATAAATGAATAGGGTATAGCAAATCCATTTTGATATAGATTAGACATTCTAGAAGCCTTTAATCCAATAATTCCAATGTCTTCAGAATACACATCTTTTAACCATACTGCATTAGCCATCAATTAATAAACATCATGGTATTATTTAAAATTATCTAGAATTAGATATATATTAAACATAAAGTTTACTTGCCAGATAAACCCTTCATCATTCTTGTTCTATAAGCTGGTAAATTATTTAATTCTTTGTCAGTTGGTGGATTTTTCATCATATACAATGAAGATTTTTCTAAACCAAATTTATCTATTATTGGTTTAACCAAATGATAACCCCCATAATAGTATATTCTTCGCATTTCTGTAGTAGATCTTAAATATGCTTGGGGGTCTTTATTTAAATTTCTAGGATAATCAGAATCTTTGAAATTATCACGTCCATTAGTAAATGTATTGGCCACATATTCTGCGATGCCTTCTACAATTAACATATTATTTGATGTTATCTTATTATTTTTAAATACTAAAGAGTACAAATCCATGCCTTTTGATTTAAATAAATCATCCATATAATCATGAGTATATTCATGATATAAATTTCTTTCAAAAGTAGATACATCAAAGTTCATTGGCATTCCATATTTATTTGTAATTACTGGAAGATAAGGAGATTCAATTAATTTAGTATTAAAATCGTAAGCGGCCATTGCCCCTTGTGGAAAATTAGGATTTCCTCCAAAATTTATGTTTGCTGCGTCAAAATTCACATTAAATCTTGTCTTAATATCTTGGGGTATTCTTTTAATGTTTTTAGCATAACCCATAAGTTCTTTATTAATCCCTGGATATTTAGGATCCATAAATGGAATCATTGGTTTAAGTGCTTGCTTTCCATCTGGATCTATATAATTGATAGGATTATTATCAACATAGTTATAAGGCGATTGAGAATAATCTGATATTGGATCTAAACCAGTAAATTTTCCAATGCCAGAATCATAATATCTAGCGCCATAATAATTCAACCCAGAAGAATCAAGTTCTTTTCCAGTAAATCCATACTTCTCAGTTCCATAATTAATCTTATTACCGAAGGGTTCAAATTCTTGCTTCTCAACTATATTTCCGAGTTCATCAGTCACGATAGAATTGCTTCCAATAGTGTCTTGTGAATAATAATGAACTTCGTTGCTAGGAATCTTGATGCTGACCAATAATCTATTTCTTAAATACATGTTAGAAGTCTGATCCGGATAAACATTATTTCCAGCAATGATTTCATTTGAAGTTTCTTGAATAATTCCAGCAGCAACTTGAACTTCTTTTTCTGTTCCAGCCATCGTATAGAATGACTCTAGATTATTGAATATTATCATATCTTGATCAACTATCAAATATGCTTTAGCGTCAATATATTTTATTTCTGAGCATTTGAAATCCGTATCAATATATATGTAAGAAGCTTCATAGCTCATAATCTTTTGATTTGTCAATTCATCTATTGATCCTTTATCCGTTGCTATCTTCAGTAGAACATTGACATTCATGTCTGTTGAGGATTCTACAAGGACATTCAGCTTATAGTCAGAGCATTGAACTTCCTTGATTCTTAGATTAACAATCTCTAATGAAACAGTGTAAGGAACAGCAGCGCTAACAACAATGCTTAGCATAATTAAAATTATTATTACAGAAACCCATTTTTTCATAAAAACAACAATCATTATCTACTATATAAATTTTTTCTGAATAATAATTCATTTATTTGATGTTATGTCTATACCATATATCTAGGACAATGTTTAAATATGTGTTCTTTTATATATATTTTATAATTGAGGTGAGATTCAAGAAGTAAAACTTGAGGGTTATAATAAATACCTCAATGAAGACAAAATCCAAAAAAACAATACTGTACACATTATTGATTATATTAGTAATATCTCAGATAGCTTATTCTCAGCCAAAGAAAATAATAGAAGACAAATTTCCTATTGATCCAGTGGATAAGATCAATGATATAGACGTGGATTTGATATTAAAAAATTTTGAATTAAAAAAACAAGAATACTTTGTCAATGAATCTATAGAAAGTATTTTTTCAGTAGAAATAATAAATTATTCTAGTCAATCAGTAGAGGTTTTATTTAACATAGTTGAATCAAAGTATAATGATCAAGAGTTCTTGGTAAACGAGTCAGGAAATTATAGCATAGAAAATTTTTCTTTGTTAAATCAAGGAAAATACAATTTAAATTTGATAATAGACCCAAATAATTATGTTCAAGAGTATGATGAATCTAATAATAAATATTCGATAAAAATAAACATCAATGATCATGTTGAAGATAATGAAGAGACTAATGAAACCAATCAGTCTATAGCAGAAATTCCTAAATTTGATATGCTAACTGGAGGTTTAATATTTGATGTAGGAGATTTTGATTTTTTCAACATTAATAAAAATAAGCCAGATTATAGGAGCTATTTCTATATTGGAGATAGGTTAATTTCATCTTATGATTCGCAAGATTCAAAAACAATGTATTACGCGCAAGATTTTGAAAAAAATATAAGATTAGTATTTGATGAAAACAGTAATGTTGTACAGGAGAACAATTATGATCCTTA
>CAYHJT010000105.1:0-3924 GCA_964356985.1 Candidatus Woesearchaeota archaeon | reverse complement strand
TTTATAGAATCTATTATTTTTTGGTCAGATGTGCTTTTACCGACACTACCTACGACTCGTTTTATCAATTGATTTATATTCCAAAATAAAGCGCTATTTCTTATTAACTTTCTTCTTATAGTTGTAAACAAAGGGTAATCCAAATAATAATAATATATCTCTCCACCCCATTCCTCTTTGAACTTATTAATGTTTATTAAATTCCCTCGGGGGTTTATCTGCCATCCACCAAGATCTAGGAAATCATAATTTCCATCCATAGCAGATTTTATTGTAATCCAATACATATAGTCATGAGTCCTATACTTCTGGTGTTTCTTTATGCTTGAATACATGACTGGTCTTATGCCTCTTTTTTCTGATTCTATTCCATATAATTTTTCAGTTATCTCAGCTATTGCAAAACAACCAAGGATGTTTTCACCCATTTTAATATAGAAAAATTTATCTCCTGCACATTCAACTAATCTTTTCCATCGGTCATAGGTCCATTTAGCAGTTCCCCCATCAAACAGGGTTTTCATATTCATTCGAAACATTTTTTTCAAGTCCTTTTCAGTGAATGCTTGTTCAATGTACAGTCCAGAAGCTATGGATTGTTGGACGTATTTCCTACGAGTATATTTTATAGATCTCCACACACTCTGTTCATCTCTATCTTCAAGATTTATGCGTATTGTAGCATTAATGTCTCTCATAAAATATAATCTTTATGTTACTTTAAAATATTATGGGTAATCATTTAGCTCCAAAATGTCCACTATACTTATATTCTGAAGCTTTCTTGAATTGCGGCTTTTGAGCCATTGAGTGATTAAGAACTTGATACCAGTAGTCTAATCTAAGCCCTCTTTTAATTGTAAAATAGAATTTTCTATTTACTCTGACTTTCTTTTTAGTCCAGTTTATAATTTTACGCAGAGCTTTGAACTTTGTTCCTCTTGGTATCTTACCTTCTCTATCAATATGTTCTGGATTAAATATTCTGTCAATGCTTGGAGGAACGAAATGACTAACACCAAGAAAGTCAAACAATTTATTTAGTTCCTGTTGTCTGTTTTTATTATCTAAATTAAAAATGAACACTTTTTGTTTTCCAAATTCCTTGAGAAAGGGAGCAATATATTCCTCTTGATTTATTGGCTTTACAGGATTTACAGCAATACTATTATCCTCAACAAGGTCCATATATTTAGCAACAGTATAAGCGGATTTTGCTCTATCAGCCTCATTTCTTTGATAAATTATTATTTTAGTATCTGGGAATATTTTTTTTAATAATTTTGCAGATCTCTTATGAAATATAATCAAAGTGCTTAGCTCCCCAACAACTTTGTCAAAATCACATTTCTTAAACTTCTTTACATAATTTCTCAATCCCATAACCTCATACTCTTCAGGAAAATAATTAATCTCTGTATGCAAGCTGAATTTAGGAATGCTTATTTCAGGATGTTCATCAATACAATGCGAAAGCCAATTAGAACCTGATCTTCCAAATCCAACACCTAAAAAGTCAAGCCTCATTATTTTATTTCAACTCTGCTTTTGTCAATAAGTTTAGATCTGAATAAAATCTGTCTTCCAACTTTATGATAAATCACTTTAATTTTCTCAACTTTAAATCCTTCCTTTCTAAGTATTCCAACTATCTCTTTTATTGAATATTGATATATTTTATATCCTGTAATTCTAAATATTCTCTGATAAAAGAAACCAACTACTCTTCTAAGTAAAGATTTCTCTTCTGCGTCAAATATTAGATAACCTCCAGTTTTAATGACTCTTTTTGATTCTCTTATAGCTCTAATTAAATCAGTTCTATCAAGATGATTCCATACCCTCATAGTCACAACTTTATCAAAAGAGTTATCTTTAAACTGCATAGAGAACATATCTCCAGGAAGACAAGTAGCCAAAGGATTCTTTTCTTTAGTTATCTTAAGCATACCTTCAGAAGTGTCTATTGCCGTAACCTTTCCAAGATGTTTTGTTAAAAATCCCGAACTGCACCCAAGCTCAAGAACCTTTTCAGTGTCTTTTTTATCAATTAACTCAAGAAAATACTTAAGCTCAACAGCTCTTTTCATTTTTCTATATGGATTTCCTTCTCTCTGATTATCATAAGTCCCGGTTACATTTCTCTGTCTATAATACTCTGTAAATTTCTCAGCATCTTTGCTTTTCATCTGTCTTTAAACTAAATCACCTCTTTTAAACATTTGTTCAATTAAAATATATATTCAAGGATTTTACATACCCTTAAAAAGCGAGTATAATTTCAATTTATATGAAAATAGCACATGTAGCGCCAGAGTACTACCCAGTTATTGGAGGAGTGGGCCAGGTAGTAAGAGAACTAGCAGAGCGTCAGGTTAAAGCAGGACATGAAGTATCAGTATTTGTTCCAGACTGGGATAAAAAGAATAGAATAAATAAAAAATCAGAAATATTAAATGGGGTTAAAATATGCAGGCGCAGATACCTAATGCAAATAGCCAATTTTAGTACAATTTGGCCTTCTGTGTTAATCAAACTAATCAAAGGTAATTTTGATATAATACATAGCCATAATTTCGGACATTTACATGTATTCTTATCAGGAGTAGCCTCAAAATTAACAAAAGCTAAACATATTCATACAACACACTGCCCTTGGAGTGATGCAAAACGCTCATTTGTAGGAAACATAGGATTATGGATAAGTTACAATATATTCTCAAGATGGGTATTGAGAAGTGCGGATGCAATTATAGCTATAACTCCTTGGGAGCTTAAGTATATAGAAAAATATGGAGGGCTTAAAAATAAAATAAAAGTTATTCCTAACGGGATGAGCAAAGATTTTTTTACAAGAATAAAAAAAAATGATTTCAGAAAGAAGAACAATATTTCTCCAAATCAAAAAATAGTCTTATTTTTAGGAAGACTTAACGCAACTAAAGGTCCAGATCAATTTGTCAGAATAGCAAAGCTTATTCTTAAAGAAAGAAAAGGCGTTTTTTTCGTTATTCGTGGGCCAGACGAGGGTATGAAATCAACAATCAAAAAGATGATCGGCAACGAAAAGAGTATAATTCTACTTGAAAAGACAACAGATAAGCAAGAACTAATGAAGACATATCAGACAGCAGAGGTTTATGTAATGCCTAGCTATAGGGAGGGACTTCCATTGACATTGTTTGAAGCAATGGCCAGTAGCTTACCAATAGTCGCAACGCCAGTAAATGGGATACCCTTTGAGTTAAAGAATGGGAAAAATGGGTTTTTGGTCAAGTACGAAGATTTAATTGGCTTCAAAGATAAAATTTTAGAACTTTTAGACAACAAAAAACTAAGAGATAAGATTATCAAAAATAATCTCCTAAAGGCATCACAACACGATTGGGATAAAATATCAAAACAAACCGAAGAAGTTTATAAAGAATTAATAAAAAATAACTTATGCAAATATCTATAAATTAAGAAAAATACAAAAAAGTATGGCTTTAAGTAAAGAGAAGATAAAATCTTGGTTGAAAGATAAGCATAACACTATGTTTATAGGGATTCTTATTTTCGCAATAGTAATCCGGCTGTATTATTGGAGCCTAACTAAAACACAAGCACTTTGGTGGGATGAAGCAGATTATCTCGCATATGCCAAAAATCTCGCAGGATTTCCAACTGACTGGATAGTAACTGCAAAACATAACTCGCTCTACCCATATTTAGTTGCTCTATTTTTCAAAATAGGAGCATCTGAAGCATTTACTAAATTTTTCTTGCAAGTGATTCCATCAATAGGTTCAGTAATATTAGTTTATTTTCTCGCAAATGAAATGTATTCTGATAAAAGAATTGGGCTGATTGCTTCAGCCATCATGTCCGTATTCTGGGTAAGCTTATTCAATACAGCTCGTTTTCATATAGAAATTTTAGCTC
>CAYHJT010000104.1:0-3929 GCA_964356985.1 Candidatus Woesearchaeota archaeon | reverse complement strand
TAGGGCAATAGCCCACAATATAACTTTAATGAATTTAGACTTTTTCAACTAGGCCGATAAGAAAGATTTAAATTCATATATTATTGTCAAATTTTGATGATTGATTACAAATCCTTGGGTTTTAAATGCGGATTAGAAATACACCAGAGATTGGCAACTAATAAATTATTTTGCGATTGCCCTAGTTTGCTAAGGGATGATAATCCAGACTTTAAGGTAAAAAGAAATCTGCGGGCTGTAGCAGGTGAATCAGGCCATATAGATGTTGCGGCAAAATTTGAAACAGATAAAGGACTAGATTTTATTTATGAAGGATATAATGACACCACATGTTTAGTTGAGCTAGATGAAGAGCCAATTCACCCTATAAATAAAGATGCTCTAGATATAGCATTTCAAGTATCTTTGATGTTAAATTGTAAAATACTTGATGAAATCTTTGTAATGAGAAAAATAGTCTTAGATGGAAGTGCCATTTCCGGATTTCAAAGAACTATGCTAATATCTCAAAACGGTATAATAGAAACAAGCAAAGGCCAAGTTAGAATAGCTTCACTTTGCCTTGAAGAAGAATCTGCTAAGAACGTAGATCAAAAGGAAGATTCTAGGCATTGGCGGTTAGATAGGTTAGGTATTCCGTTAATAGAGATACAAACATATCCCGATATTATTGATGCAGATCATGCTAGAGAAACAGCAGAAAAAATAGGGATGATCCTAAGAAGCACTTCAAGAGTTTTGCGAGGTATTGGCAGTATTCGTCAAGATGTAAACTTGAGCATAAAAAATGGTGCAAGAATTGAAATAAAGGGGTTCCAAGATCTAAGAAGCATACAAAAAGTAATAGACAATGAAATAAAAAGACAACTAGAATTGATTAAATCCGGACAAAAAATAAACACTGAAGTTAGAAAGGCCAATGATGATTTCACAACAAGCTTTCTCAGACCAATGCCCGGATCAGCCAGAATGTACCCAGAGACAGACCACCCAATTATAGAATCAGATAGGAATCATATAAAAAACATAAAGCTTCCAGAATTATTAACAGAAAAAATATCTAGATATAGCCGTGAATATAATATAAATGAAGAATTGTCCAAGATGATTATATCTGAAAGTGATGAAATATTTTTAAAATTAACCTCAAAATATAAAAATATAGAGCCAGGAATTATTGCCAGGACTTTGGTGATAACATTAAAAGATATCAAGTCTAGGCTTAAGCTAGATATAAGCAAGATAAGCTATTTAGATTTAGAGGAAATATTTTCTTGCATAAATTCCAATAAGATCTCGCAAGACTCAATACAAAATATGCTAATAGATAGGATAAATGGTTTTAAAATAGATATAGAAAAATACAAAGTAATAAGCGACCAAGAGCTAGAGTCAGAAATATTAAAGATAATTTCCAAACATAAGGATTCTAACATAAATGCATTAATGGGGGAAGTTATGAAAGTTTATCGCGGAAAAGTTTCTGGACAAAAGGTTATGGCATTATTAAAAAAGCGTGTCAAATAATCCCAAAGAAAACATATTTAGAAAGAAATTCAGAACACACATAGACAAGTTTATTATAAGTTTGCCCTTACCGAAGATTAATCCAGACATAGTATCCTATTCCACAATTCTTACTACAATAATAAGCGTTTATTTTTATATAAATCATAAATTATGGTTATTTTGGATCTTTCTCCTTTTAACGCTTATATTGGACTGGTTAGATGGAGCTATTGCCCGTAAATATAACTTAATTTCTAAAAATAGCTGGCTATTGGATAAGGTTGTTGATAGAATATCAGAAATCATACTAATGTCCGTAATATGGCCCCTCGGGCTATTGTTTGTATCGCTGAACATCATCATAATGTACTTATCATATAAGGGAAAATATCCTTTAGCTTTGATGTTTATACCCCCCTTAAGGATAGTCCTATTAATGGTCTTTTTATTTATAATTGTTTGATTTTTTACGAAAGATTTATTTATTAAGCCCGTTATATAATTAAAATGGTCTGGAGTTTTAGAAATGAGATAGCAAGAAAAGCGGTTCACTTGAGTTCTATATTATTATTGCTTATTTACATCTTAATAAAAGACATTTTAATAGTTAATGAATTTGGCAAACAAATAGGGTTATTTGTTTTGATGATATTTTTGATATGTGCCCTGGTTTATGAGTTTTTAAGACTCAACCTAAAATGGAAATTGCCTTTATCTGAATTGACTAGACTTAGAGAAAAAAACAGGCATACAAGTCTTATATATATGTTATCTGGAATGATTTTAAGCCTGGCTGTATTTGATGAAAGAATAGCCTATGCTTCAATACTTATGGGCATATTTGGAGACTTTATTGTAGGAATATTGCATGGAGCTAATCCTGTCGGTGTTATTCCAACCAAAAAAAGGCGCAGACCCCATGAATTATTGATAGAAATGATTGTTAATTTTATTGTTGGAATAGTTATTTTCCCAAATATCCTGATAATATTCTTTATGTCATTATCCGCAACCATAGTTGAATTGTTATTTGATTCAGAAGATAATCTAGCAATTCCGGTTTTTAGCGGATTTATCGGACAAATAATTTTTTGGATATTCAAGTAAAATGAACCTGTTTTTAGCCTCAATATGGATCTTGATTCCTGCTTATTTTGCCAATATGGCTCCTGTATTTTCAAATAAATTATTCGGGTTCAAAGCTAATCCCATCAATGAAAAATTATTCGGTGCCAATAAGACCTATCGCGGTTTTATTTCAGGAATTTTAAGTGCTATGATCATAATATATTTGCAATCTGCATTATACAGTTTCGAATTTTTTAATTCCATCAGCTTATTGGATTATTATAATATTAATTTATTGTTATATGGCTTCTTCTTTGGCTTCGGGGCACTTTTTGGAGATCTAATTAAAAGTTTTATAAAACGGCGTATTAACATAAAATCCGGAGCGCCATTCATACCCTTTGATCAAATAGACTATACTCTTGGCGCTTTTATTATTTTAAGCCCATTATATTTTGATATTTTCGTATTTTTAATTGGAATATCTCTAAGCTTTTTCTTGAATATTTTAGTTAACTACATCGGATACAAATTAAAATTCCGAGAAACATATTATTGAAATAATAAAAGGTGGGCCCGACCGGATTTGAACCGGCGACCCTCAGCTCTCTTAAGAGCCAAGATGGTGCCTGGCTGGCCATATAAGACCTGCACGTCTTTTAGCAAGACTTGATGCTCTAACCAGGCTGAGCTACGGGCCCATTAGCTAACTTTCTCCTAAAAAAGGACTGTATTTAAAGATTTCTAAGTCTGAGTAATCGATAATATTTTAAATATGCTTTGTTTCCATAATATAAATGAAAAGAGGTTTATTTGGTTTATTTCTAATTATAATTCTAGTATTTATAGCTATAAACGTTTCGGCTGAAGAAACTGTATCTGGAGTTTTTTTAACTCCTGGAGACAATATAACTGTGGGCGGTAGAGACGTAAAATTTCTAGCTTATACTAATGCTTCAGCAATTTTTAAGATAGATGGATATTTAACTAGAGTTTATGATGGAAATGTTAAAGATTTTCATGGTATAAAAATAACTTTGGTAGAATTCTATGGAAATATACTCCAAGCAGACATCACTGCTTATTATATCTGCGGAGATAATACCTGTAGCCTTAATGAATATTGTTGCAAAGATTGTGGATGTATCGAAGGATTTAATTGTAATGATCAAAATATTTGCATGCAAGGAAATCAATCATATTACAATACTAACACTTCTTATAATTACAATATAAACAATACAAATTCTTCTATAATTATAAACAATACTCTTAATCAAACTAGCGATGCTAATATCACAAATATCTCTAAGACCCAAAAGAAATTATTTCCGTTTAAAATAAACATCAGT
>CAYHJT010000103.1:0-3975 GCA_964356985.1 Candidatus Woesearchaeota archaeon | reverse complement strand
TTTTCATACTTCACATTTGAATACTTTACTAAGATGAACGATTACTATTCAAGAGCTGAACAAGGACTCTTTAAGATAACGAGGAGAAAGCTTAATTTTACGAGACTAGCATTTCCATTTTTGAATAAAATCTTCAACCCCTTAATAAACGCAAATCCTGAAATTTATGAGAGATTTTTCTGTTGGATTTTGCCTTGTTCAGAAGCATTGTTTGAGCTTGAAGTTGTGAAGTAGACTATCTAAAATAGATAATCTTTTAATACCCATAAAATAAGAAAGTTCATGAAGTGTGTAATTTTTTGCGGAGGCAAAGGCACTAGAATGGGTAGCGATGTAAACATGCCCAAGCCACTTTTGGAGATAGGTAACAAGCCAATTTTATTGCACATTATGGACCATTATGCAAGCCATGGAATAACGGAATTTATCTTGTGTCTGGGTTATATGGGTAGTAAAATAAGAGAATACTTTGATAATAACTCGTTATATTATAAAATAGAAATGGTTGATACGGGAGATAATTCAAACAAAGCAGAAAGACTCCTTAAAGTTAAAGAATTTTTAAGTGAAGAGGCTCGCTTTTTTGTATCTTATGGGGATGATATCTCTAATGTGAATATTACAGAGCTTATAGAATTCCACAAAAAAGAAGGAAAGTGTGTTACGCTTACCGCGGTTAAGCTACCAAATCCATATGGAGTCTTGGAATTTGATGATGTTAAGCCTGTGATTGTTTCTGGTTTTAAAGAAAAGCCTATTATGAACGAATGGGTGAATGGAGGTTATTTTGTCTTTGAGAAAAAGATATTTGAACTTTTGAGCCATGGAAAGGAATTGGAAAAGGAAGTTTTTGAGGATTTATCTCGTAAGAAAGAAATTGTTGCGTTTAGACATGCAGGATTTTGGAAGTCTATGAATACTATGAAAGACAATATTGAGTTAAATGAAATGTTTAAAAATGGAGAACTTGATAAAATATTTAAACGAAACAATGGAGTTAATAATTATGGACATTAACTTTTGGCGCGATAAACGCGTCTTTGTTACCGGAGGGACGGGGTTTATAGGAACATATTTGATTAAGGAATTAGTTGATGCTGGTGCTAAGATCTTTTGTCTAGTACAAGAGCTACCTGCAAAATCAAACTTCACAAAGCTCGGTCTGGATAAAAAGGCAAATATGATATTTGGTACAGTATTAGATGCAAATCTAATTAATGTTACTTTGAAAAAGCATGAGATAGATACGGTTTTTCATTTAGCGGCTCAACCTTTGGTGCAAATAGCACTTGCAAATCCATTTGAAACAATACAAATAAACTTTATGGGAACTTTGAATATACTTGAAGCATGTAGAGTACAAAAAATTAAGAGGATAATCATTGCATCTACTGATAAGGCATATGGTGAACAAGAACGCCTTCCTTATGAAGAGCACCATCCTCTCCAAGGAAAGTACCCTTATGATGTCTCAAAATCATGTGCTGATTTAATCTCTCAAGGTTATGGAAAAACTTATGATATGCCCATTGCAGTTACTAGATTTTCTAATGTGTATGGTGGTGGAGACCTTAATTTTGATAGAATCGTGCCTCAAACTATACGTCATATTATATTTGATGAGCCAATTCTTATAAGAAGTAACGGAAAATTTGTAAGAGAATTCTTCTATGTAAAAGACGCGGCCAGGGCTTATTTAAAATTAGCAGAGAACATAGAAAGACTTGGACTTAAAGGCGAAGCATTTAATTTCGGGACTGATTCACCAGTAGTTCTTTTAGATTTAGTTGAAAAAATAAAAGAGATATCTGGTAAATCTCATGCGGAAATAAAAATCTTAGACATTGTCAAGGCGGAAATAAAAGACCAATTTTTATCTTCTAAAAAAGCTAGAGAAAAACTTGGGTGGACTCCAGAATACGACTTAGATAGGGGAATGAAAGAAACTTATGCTTGGTATAAAAAATATTTTGAAGAAAACTAATTCTTATTAAGGTTATACAAAACGGTAAGTGCTTCTCCAGTTTTTATGAGAATAAAGCCAAAAGCTAAGACAGGGTGTGTAATTAACTGACTCAAATTTCTGATATATCTTAAAGGGGAGGTTTGTTTCTTAAAAACCTCTGGATGCCTTGATTTATACTCCTTGAAGGATTTACTGTAAAACTTCATTCTTTTTATTATCTGGAAATAATTCAAATGTCCTTCATTGTGAAGAAGATAATTCTTTGACTCAAGTATCTTTATGCTCTTATAGGTCTTTTTTATCCTGTTGAATAAATCTAAATCTTCTGCGCCTAAAACTTTTTCATCAAATCCTTTAACATCTAAGAAAATTCTTTTTGGATATATTCTTACGCCTTGAGATAAATCTCCACCGACATAGAAAGACCTCTCAAATGCTTTGCATTTTGCCCAGTAACCCTTGCCAAATGAAACTTCTGGAATCATTATGAGAGTCTTATGCTCAAGTAGCCCATTAATCTCATCTAAAAGTCCTGGGCTTAATTCCATATCGGAATCAATGAAGAAAAGATAATCTGCCTTTGATTTATTTGCTCCAATATTTCTCTTCTGGCATCTTTCCTTTCCGCCTATGATAACAATATCTGCATATTTTCTAGCGATTTTTGCAGTATTATCTGTGCTGTTCTCATCTACAACTATCAGCTCAAAATCTTTAAAATTCTGTTTTTTAATAGACTTCAGGCATTTCTCTATAGTCTCTTCATTCTTATATGTTGTAATTATCAATGAAATTTTTGTTTTTTTTATCATGAAATCTATCTCCTTATAATCTCATATACGAAAACCTCATCTCTTATAGCGACTAATTCAAATGTTAAATCTCTGAACTTTTTAGATTGTTTTATATCTTGCTTTCCATTTATTAAGTTTATCTTTGTGTCCATGAATGGAATTTCCATTGTAATCAATATCTGTTCTTTAGTTTGGGGGTTTATACCGTACTCTCCTTTTTTCATCCATAACGGATGATTTGGTTCAGAAAATGAAATAACTAAATATCTAACTAATGGACTTTCTCGGATTTTGTCAAAAATCTGGTCTTGGGGAGTGTCATCGTTGCTACCATTCCAACCAATCCATTGAGCTGGTCTAATAGCACTTCTTTCTGAATAATATGCTATTTGAGGAGCAGGAACAGTTATAATCTGGTCGTATGGTTCAGAATTTTCCTTGATATATAAACCGGCTTTTTTAATTCCATCAAAAGAACTTAAGCTATATCTTATAGTGTCATTCGAATGTTTAATCTGACCGTAAGCACTACCTGCTAAAAGAAGAAAGATTATTGATAAGGCAAGATACTTATTGTATTTCTTTGAGCTGTCTAAAATCCAGACCATGAACTGGGCGATAAATATGAAAGATGCAAGAGCGATAGGCAAATACCATCTTGCTTCTCCAGGAGTTCCAGGTGTTCTCAAAATAACCATGAAAAAGGCAAGAGTGGACAATATGGAGATGATATTGAATAAATTTGATTTTGTCTTTATTGAGTTCTTTATGTAACCCCAGGATAGAATCAGGTTTACACAAGTTATTAAAAATCCTACCCAGAATAAGATAAATAAGATATATCCTGTTTGAGAACTGATATTTAAGAAGAAGTCATTGAAAACCTTAAATGGAGCGAAAGTTATAGGATATTCTGTATGATAATACCCTTCTGATACTGAAGCTATTCCGGACTGGAATATTGTTTTTTCAATTATGAAGAAAAATACTGCTCCTCCAATCAAAGCTATCCAATTGTATTTATCTTTGAGAAGTTCTGAAAATTTGGTTGTGAGTAACATGTAAATAAAAATAAATAACCCAATTAAGAAGTAACCTCTCCTAATTGAATAAGTGATAATAACTAATAAGACTGTTAATGGAATTGTCCATTTTGCATTAACTTTTCCAAATATTTTCTTTTTCTTTTCATATCCTATCCAAAAGACATAACAT
>CAYHJT010000102.1:0-3986 GCA_964356985.1 Candidatus Woesearchaeota archaeon | reverse complement strand
TTGCGATCCTTCAGAAACATCAAAATTCAGGACTAGCGATATTTTCAATGCCCATGCAGAATTAAAATCACACAACCCGGCAGTTTTTGGTTATAATGTTTGTTGCTCCGGAACGGATATTTCAACTTCATCCGTTTCATATAATGTACAAACGCCCATCAGGCTTTTTTCATCAACAAATTCTCACGTATCAACAGATAATTCATATTCAAACTCCATCTATATAGGTTCAGCAGTTCCTTATCAATTTTCATGCAACATTAAAACTAATAATTGTAATGCAAATGAAGCATGTATAGTCAGCGTATCTGATGTAACTAACTCCCATGTTTCCAATTGCACCGGTGTTGGATCTTATTCCAGCAAGGTTTGTTGTGCTTTTGGAGCTTCACAGGTAATTCCAAGCACTACACAATGTGTTTTATCTAGTTCATATTGGTACAGCGGAGATGGAACTACTCTTTATCCAAATAATTACATAGAGATGAATAATACTGTTGTAAGATTAGTAGCCAATGCTGCCGGTTGTTCAGATTTGTCTGGAGTAGTCAATT
This sequence comes from Candidatus Woesearchaeota archaeon, assembly GCA_964356985.1. Lineage (GTDB taxonomy): Archaea > Nanobdellota > Nanobdellia > SCGC-AAA011-G17 > JAGVZF01 > CAYHJT01. Next base: position 3,432 of record CAYHJT010000102.1, on the reverse strand, counting down.
TTTCTATATGGCGCAGAAATTGTAATCAAAACGGCATAGATTTAGACAATGCTACTGGAATACCATCTTGTGCAGGAGGTAATTTTAATTTGGTAGAAAATATACTTTCTAATTCAGACATATCCAATAATGTTTCTTATGCAATATGGAATGCTTATTACAAAGCGTTTAATGCTTCAAATGAGCAAGAATATCTCTTTGTTGCAAAAATCATAAATAGCTATAATGCCACATTGAGTCCTAGCTTATTCATTAACACAACTAATAACCCCGTTTCTAATCCTATTCCTTGCCTAGGAGGCAATTGCAATGCACCTAAAACTTGTGGAGATAATATTTTGCAATCTTCCTCAGAAGTTTGTGATGGAAACTTAAGTTGTAGTTCTTCTGGATATTATTGTTATAATTGTCGCGCATGTATTTCAATAGGCATAGGCTCTTTGACAACTTCAACTAGTACTTTATGTAAATCATCTAACTCCCAAGATACATATGGTAGTTATATCGTAAATACTACTACTAGATATAAAAATTCATCAATTTCTTCATTAATCACAACAAAAAAATGTATCTTAGCAAAAGAAATAGTTCCTTTCTTTGATTTTGCAAATTTATTAGTTACAATAATGTTAATAACGGCATTCTATGTTTTTATGATTAAAAAAGAAAATAAAAACAAAAATAAGAGAAACTGAAATCTCTGTTATTTTTATAAAACCTCATAATATATGGAATTTAGAAAGATTTATAAAATTCTTTTAAGCCATTTCTCATTAAGCGCTGATAGTTTAACGGTAAAATTTCTGCCTTCCAAGCAGACGACCCGGGTTCGATTCCCGGTCAGCGCACCTTATAAATTTTGATATATTATAATAGTAAAACAAGGAGGAGTAAATATGATAAATAAATATGCAGAAAAATACGCAGAATATCTATATTTGATATTTAGAGTTGTAATAGGTATAATATTCATGTTGCACGGATTTATGAAAATGCCTGGAATATTTTCTGGAGCAACAGGGATATCTAGTTTAATGTTCTACGCGGGACTTATTGAAATAATCGGCGGGGCATTATTGGTTCTAGGATTATTTTCAAGATATGTTGCTCTTATAGGGGCAATAGAAATGTTAGTAGCGTTCTTCACAGTTCATATAGCAAAGGGATTAAATCCTTTGGCTAATGGTGGAGAGCCAGCAGCATTGTTCTTTGCAATATTCTTAGTATTGCTAGGATGGGGCCCTGGAAAATTATCTTTAGATAATATGTTTAAAAAGAAAGCCTAAGATTTCTTCTTTTTTATTTTAATTTTTAATAAATAAATATGAAACGAATAGTAATAATCGGCGGAGGATTTGCAGGTTCATTAGCTGCAAGAAAATTAGAAAAAAAATTTGATGTTACTCTAATAGATACTAAAGATTATTTTGAATTTACCCCCGGCGTATTAAAAACTTTGATTAATCCAGATCACTCAAAAAATATTCAAGTTCTTCATAATGATTATTTGAAACACGCCACAATAATAATCGGAGAAGTTTCATACTCTAACGATAAATATGTACTAGTAGAAGATACTAAAATTGAATTTGACTACCTTATAATATGCTCCGGATCTAGCTATAATTCTCCATTCAAGGAAGAAAACATTGTAATAGCAAGCCGTTCAGAGCACTTAATCAAATATCACGAGGATTTAATAAAATCAAATAAAATATTGATAATCGGGGGCGGCTTAGTTGGTGTCGAATTAGCCGCAGAAATCTCAACAAATTTTAAAGATAAAGACATTACATTAATACATTCAAAATCTAAGCTCATAGATAGAAATCCAGATCGTGCAATTGAATATGCCCATAATTTCTTAATTAATAAAGGCGTAAAAATAAATTATAATCAAAGAATGTTAATAAAAAGAGGGGATTATTATATTTCAGACAATAAGGACGCATTTTACGCAGATATAGCCTTTTTATGCACAGGGATAACCCCTAATTTTGAGTTTATGAAAAAAGAATTTAAAGAATTCCTAGATAATAAGAATAATATAATTGTAAATGATTATTTACAGGTTTCTAAATACAAAAACATATTTGCAGCAGGGGACATTACTAGTATTAATGAAGAAAAAACGGCCCAGAATGCTAAACGTCAAGTATCAATCATAATAAAAAACATAATTTCTATAGAAAAAAATAAACCCTTTAAGAAATATATTTCTAAACCAACTCCTTTAGTTATAAGTCTCGGTAGTTATAATGGATTACTTATTTGGAATAAGATTGTAATAACTGGTTTAATCCCGGGATTCTTAAAACATTTAGTGGAGAAAAAAGAGATGTTTGCTCTGAAATTTCTATAATCGTTATTTTTATAAGCTGAATATTCTAATTATATTCATGGAAAATGCTGTAAAATCTCCAGATAATATTCTGGTATTCGGTGCCCATATTGATGATGAATCAATTGCTATGGGTGGCACGATAGCAAAATATTCCCAAGAAGGTAAGAATGTAATAGTTGTAGTTTTTACTTCAGGACAATTTTCTAATCCGTTGTTGAAAGAAGAAATAATTACAGATATAAGAGCTAAGGAAGCAAAGAAAATAAAGAAAATTCTGGGCATAAATGATTTTATCATTTTAGGATTACCCGACAGAACATTGAATAAACATGTAAATGACCAAAAATTAATACACAAAATTAGGAATTTAATTGCTGAATATAAACCAATTAAGATATTTACTCATGCTAGCGTAGATCCTCATAAAGATCATCAATCAGTTAATAGAATTGTAATGAAGGCAACAAACCATGAAGAATTTAGGCATTATGATATCTATACGTTCGATGTTTGGAATCCCTGGAATTTATTTAACAAGCGTAATGTAGAAAAACTAGTAGTAGACATAAGCGATACATTTGATATCAAATTAAAGGCAATCACATCATTCAAAAGCCAAAAGATTCAGGGCGCTTATTCTCTTTTACCAAGCGTAATATTCAAGGCAAAAGCCGAAGGAATTCATAATTCTTGCAAATACGCAGAGAAATTTTTTAAGGTGCGATGATGGAAGATTGCTTATTTTGCAAAATAGTTAAAGGAGAGATTCCTTGTTTTAAAATATGGGAAGATTCAGAGTTCTTGGCTTTTCTTGATATAAATCCTCCAGTTGAAGGAATGTCTTTAGTGATTTCAAAAAAACATTATTCTTCATATTCATTTGATTTAGATGATGAAAAATATAAGAAGTTAATGATTGCCTCAAAAAAAGTAGCTTTGTTATTGGATAAAAAATTGAACGTAAAAAGAACTGCTATGGTAATGGAAGGACTTGGGATAAATCATGCTCATATAAAACTTTATCCATTGCATGGGGCCTAGTTGAAAAAGTCTAAATTCATTAAAGTTATATTGTGGGCTATTGCCCT
>CAYHJT010000101.1:0-4018 GCA_964356985.1 Candidatus Woesearchaeota archaeon | reverse complement strand
TTAAGAACTCTGCGAACTCATACAGATTCATCATGAAAGAACCTTCTTGTTTTAAAGAATTTCTCGCTTTATCCCAACTTTCTCCTAGATGTGTTCTTTGTTTTGCTACTAATAAATTAGTTGATGGCACATAAATATATCCATCTATATTTGGCACAATAATAGGATTTGTATTCCTAGGTCTAACTATATTAGATTGAGGTTCTTTTAGCACTCTTTCTAGAGAACCTTTAATTTCTTCCCCAAGCCATTTATCTGGAATTTTTCTCATTTTATTCTTGCTTAGCTAAATGTTCTAATATGTCTTTCATGAATGTCCATCTGCCAGTAAATCTGTCCATCACTTTTTGATTTACTTTTCCACGACCAACCATATCCAATCCAGATTTGATATTTTCTTTATTGGTATCAAATTCTGTTTTTGTGGCTAATATAACTGCATCAAGAGCCTTGTATTTATCGCCGTTATGATTTGCTTCAACAGCATCTTCAGCTAAAACTCCTGAATAAGCTGCTACAAACTTATATGCTTGCATCATAGATTCAAAAGCATCTGGATTTATTTTTCCATCAGTTCTTTCTCTTACTATGTCATCTAAAGCATCTGACAATGTGATTATGGATTTTGCTGCTCTTCTTGATACAGGAAGAACTAAAGCTTCATCTGAGCCTTGTCCATGATTAGTTACATCATTTGGCCAGTGGTCTTTCATCTTTCTTTTACTTTGTCCATTATTGCAATAATCAAGTCCATGGACTAAGTAATCAGCAATAACTAGTTTTTCAAAAGGAACTTCACGAGCTTTCAATTGTTTATATCCTTCAATTAATTTATCAGAAATATCTGTTTCTTCAGTTTCAAATTCTACTCTAGGGTTTCTGCTAGCAGATAAAACCTCGAAAGTATCTGAAGGACTAGGATCAAAATGATCTACATCTATTGTTACGTGCATTCTGTCTTTTAATGCCCTTCCTAAATCATTGCTAGATTCAGTGAATTTCTGTCCTATATTTCCAGTTGCAATTCCAACTGAATAATCTCCACCTATTGGATAGGCTCTTCCGTTGATTTCAACGAAGCCATCAAATAGATTGAATAATTGAGCTCTTACAGCAGGTACACAGTTAGGAAGTTCATCTACGACAAATAAATGATAATCTACTTTGTCTGTTAAGGTTTTTATCTCAGCACTTGATTTAGCTGTTCTAAGTTTCTCAAGGTCAACTTGCTGGAATAATTCTCTTGTATCCATATCATTTCTTCCAAGAACAAACAATGATTTATCTCCGAAATAGCTCATTGCATCTCTTGCTAATTGAGTCTTTCCAGAACCAGTATCTCCTTGTAAGAATAAGTTTAAACGTCCGCGTAAGCAGGCGTCTACCATATCATTCATATAGATAGGAACGCCGCCTAATTGCATTAGTTCAGTAGAATTTCTATAGACTTTATTCATTTTCACTATTCTCCTTTACTATATTTATCTTCACTTCAACTATAGTTTTTGGCTTTAATTCATCTTTTAAAAAGCTTGGTATCACTATAACTGACTGTGAGCCGTGTTTTGCTATTTTCTTAGTTATTGTATATATTTTAGTCATTTTTGCATATAATTTATGTATTAAATTGTTACTATTTATAAGTAATAATTAGTATTTAAACTTTTCTATTCTGTTACTTTTAATAAGTAGTAATTACTTTATTTAAATTATAGATAATCAACAAAAGTTACTAATATACATAACTTTCGTTTATTTAGAAATCATACAATTAAGGATGAAATATACTTTAAATTTAAACGCTTATCACTAAATCAAGAGTGCACGATATAAATTATAAAACTATACCAATAAAATAATTTTAAAATAATGTACTAATTAGAAATAACAAAATTTATATATATGTACTAATTACTAATTAGTATGATTTCCAAAGAGATATTGAGGCAGGTTGTATCAAAACAGAAGAAAGAATTATCTTTAAATCAAGATAGTATACCTAGGGAGATATTAAATAAAATCCTGCAATGGTTTGATGATAATCGTATAATAATTTTAACAGGGGTTAGAAGATGCGGAAAATCTACCTTGCTTAAACAAATCATGAAAAATAAATCTGAATGGTGTTATGTAAATTTTGAGGATGAAAGACTATTAGATTTTAAAGCGCAAGATTTTGAGATTTTAAATGAAGTCCTTATAGAATTATATGGCCCATCAAAAACATACTTCTTTGATGAAATACAGAACATTGATAAATTTGAAACTTTTGTAAGGAGATTACAAGATGAAAATAAGAAAGTTATCATAACTGGATCTAATGCTATATTATTAAGCAAAGAATTTGGCACTAGATTAACAGGGAGATACAAATCATTTGAAGTTTATCCTTTCTCATTTAAAGAATTTTTAGGTTTCAAAAAAATTACTATTGGAAAAAATGATTTTTATAATGTAGAAAAGAAAATAAATATATTAAAACTATTTGAAGAATATATTTTATTTGGGGGCTTTCCAGAATACTTAAAAAATCGAGATAAAGATTATATTAGGACAATTTATGAAAATATATTATATAAAGATATTATAACAAGATACTCAATAAAAAGAGAAAAAATTATCAAGGAACTTGTAAACATACTTGCAACAAATGCCACTTCACAATTTACATATAATTCTCTCAAAAAAACATTGGGATTATCAAATGCAATAACTGTAAAAGAATATATATCTTACCTTAATAATTCCTACCTTTTCTTTGAATTGTTAAAATTTTCATATTCTATCAAACAACAGCTTGGATCTCCTAGAAAGATATATTTGATAGATTCTGCATTTAATCAAACATTAGGATTGAATTTTACTCCGAATAAAGGAAGAAACCTTGAAAATGTGGTATTTATAGAACTAAAAAGAAGTGGTAAACAAATATATTATTATTCAAACAAAAATGAATGTGATTTCATAATAAAAGAAGAAACAAAAGCAATAATGGCTATACAAGTATGTTATGCGCTTGATAATTTTAATAGAGAACGAGAAATAAATGGTTTATTAGATGCAATGAATTTTTTCAAATTAAAAGAAGGATTGATACTCACATTTGAACAAACAGAAGAACTAGAAATTAAAGGTAAAAAAATTAAAGTTTTGCCAATATTTAGATGGATGAGTGAATAATTTTTCGGTAAACTTCTACATTTAAACGCTTATCACTAAATCAAGAGTGCGCGACACGCTTATAAATAATAATTCTTAAGATTAACCATGCCGAAAAATCCATTCAATATTCTTGATCCAACTATTAGGATAGAGCCTAAAGTACATAAGCAGCTATTTGACAAGATCGTAAACATAAAAGATTCTTTCTCTGGAAATTCCCCGCCAAGCGTTTTTATCGGCTCAAAATTAAAATATCCGAAGGTAAATGTTGGAATTCTAGCACCTCCGGAAATTACTCAAGATTCCTGGATGTATGATTCACAGAATTATTGGGTCAAGAAAAATATAGGCATTGATAATATCATGCAATTCAGATCTAGCTTGATAAATTCTAGATTCTCTAGCGAAGCCCATAACATGAATGACAGAATGATTAACATTGCGCAAGAAATTGCGATGGCCGCTAAGCCAGTTGATCTAGAGATTAATATCAAGAAGAAAGTAAGCTTTACAATGGAATTAAGTAAGTTTAACATGCCCATAGGCCCTCACGCGGCGTTAGACAAAGTTCTTATTACTTCTAACCCAAGAGTAGATGTTAAAGTTCAAAAAGTAATTAGTGATACTGATCTCAAAGCTAATGCAGCTAGTAATTATCTATATGAAAATAATTTTGATGAGCAAACAATCTCTAAATTATTATCTATCGGATTATTAGGGGCTAAAAATAATAGAAAATTAGTAGCAACTCGTTGGAGTATAACTGCTGTCGATGATAATCTTGGAAAGAACATGCTTGATGAGATAAGAACTTTTTCAACAATTGACTCTTGCCAATTATTCTATGGAAATCATC
>CAYHJT010000100.1:0-4123 GCA_964356985.1 Candidatus Woesearchaeota archaeon | reverse complement strand
CATTTCCAGTTAAGGCGCATTCCAGTATTCTATCATCGTCTGGATCATCCTTAATCACACTTAATTTAATTGTCGGTATTACTAACTCGCAGATATTTAATATTTGTTTTAAAACATTATCAATTTGTTTTTGTGAAAACCCAAATTTTTCTCTAGAAATTACTTCTTTGAATTCTTTTATTATACTAAGCGATAAAATGACTTTTATTCTGCCTTCTTTTGCAAGTTTTAGTAATCGATATTCATTACCTTTAGAAATAACTGCGGAAACAAGCGTATTCGTATCTAAAGTAAACCTAAGCATGCTTCTCTTTTCTGTAAGCTTTTATTTCTTTTTCTGCATCTTCTTTAGTAACGCCTCTCGTCTTTGAGGTCTTCCACAAAGAAGCAAAAGTTTTTTCAAACTCGTCTATGTTTTTTACCTTGTCTATATTTTTTATTCTTTTTAATACAATACTACCATCTAAGTCGTAGACTAAGAATTTTTCTCCTTCGTTTAATTTAGCTTCTTCTCTAATCTCCTGCGGTATAACAACCTGACCTTTTGAGGTCATTTTAGTGATTTCGACTTCCATTTTTTATTTAACCTCCAATTAATAAGAATAGTAAGAACAATCTTATTTATAAGCTTTTCGATTTTTAATCTACACAAAATCTGTCGCTTTTCACAGTATTTTGTTGCGTGGGTTTATGTGATTGGTTAAGAGAAGTATTTAAATATTCAGATATTAACCACCATCTATGAATTAATTGGACATTGGACAGATAAGTATTCATATTTAATAGAATTAAAGCTTATAATGAAAAAAGACTATAAAACAATTTTAATGTCTCTAACTATCTTATTAATCAGTTTTATTTTTTCTACTTTAAGTTATTCTGGATTTTCAGCAAAATTATCTGGTAATAACAAAGAAGACATGATTCAGGATACAGCTGTGAACAAAGATATTTTATTAAACCAAATGGAAAATAATATAGCGGAAGAATCACCAACGAATATTGGCAGTGAAAATAACTGCAAAACCAGGTCTATTTCTGTATTTAATAGTAGATTTAATATATGTGATAAGACTATGATGGAAACTAATAATCAGCAAGAAAAATTCTTAAGAGAGATAAGTGGCTAATGATGAAAATCATAACATTAGTAATTGCACTTGTAATTTTAGTCCCTTTTGTTTTAGCTGAAGAATTCGAAGGCAGTATAGAGGCAATAATATTAGACCATTTTAAATCTAATGTAATAGATCACAATATTGTATATTTTTTGCAGACAGATACTATAAAATATGAGTTAGTTACCAAAAAAGAAATTCCTCTAGATTTTATTAGAAAGAATGTTATCATTGAAGGAAATTTATTACAAGGGAACAGAATAATGGTCAATGAAGTGACGCCATCAGGAATGCTTGAAATTGTACCACAACTTACAACAGGCCCACAAAAGACCATTGTCCTCTTGTTAAAATTTGCAAATAATACTTATGAACCCTTTCAACCCTTACTCTATCAGAATCTTGTCTTTGGTTCAATAAATTCCATTAAAGATTTTTGGGAGAGTAATTCTTATAATTTAATGGTGGTCGAAAATAATGGAACATACGGTTGGTTGACTTTACCTAATACATTAGTCGGTTATAATTATCCCAGTGTTAATTTATATCCAATTACAGTAGATGGTTTGGCAGTTCTTAATAATTTTACTGGGATCCAAGTGCAAAATCTAGATAGGTTAATTATATTTTTTAATGATAACTTTTCGCCCGGATGGCCAATTGCTGCGGCTACACTTGGATATATGCAAGTAAGTACTCCTTATGGTAGTAGAATTATTTCTGTAAACTGGAATTCTCTAATAACGTCAAATTCGTATAATTTGACAGGTTATATAGCTGGGCCTACTCATGAATATGGCCATAGTCTTGGATTTTGGCATTCATCTTGTTTTTATCCACCTTATAGTTCACCATGGGATGTTATGAGTGGTTTTTGCAATGTAAACATATCTGGTGTTGCTCATACTACGATACATAACAAAATAGATGCTGATTGGTTGAATGAATCTGATATAGTAACAGTTTCTGAACCATCTTCTATTCAAACAATAGTCTATCCAACAACAAAAACGTCTGGTGTTCGCGCAGTAAAGATTTTGACTCCAGATCCTAGTATTTTCTATACTATTGAAGTTAGAAAACAGGAAGGTAATTACGATAGTTGTTTGCCTGCATCTGGTGTAATAATACATAAAATTAATGCTTCTGCTTGCCCAGTAGATATTATTGACTCAACTCCTGGCGATTACAATTTTGATAATGCTCAATGGTCTATTGGACAGATTTATAATGACCCTACTTTTAATTTTACAATCAATATAGTTTCTAACCAACCCAATGATGGGATATTGATTAGTATAAATAACTCACAAGTTGGGTCTCAATGTTTACAACCGACTTCAAATATGCTAATTATACAAGACACTCGTTTTTGTCCAGGAACATATAATGTCCAACACATAATGATATTCAGTAACAATGTTATTTTAGATTGTAATGGAGCCAAGCTTATTGGAAATGGAGCGGGTGTTGGAATATATGCCCGAGATAGGACCAATATTGCTATTAAAAATTGTTACTTAGAGGGTTATTTATTTGGGATTTATTTAGATAATGTTGCTTTAAGCTATATTAGAAATAATGTTTTCGATTCTGGTAATTTTGGTGGATATGCTGTAAGGGAGATAAATACACAGTTTGAATCAAGAAATACAGTTACTCAGAATACTTTTTTTAATCTATATTCAAACGGCCCGTATGATGGCGGTGTTAACAACACATTCTTTTTAAATAACTTCATTACTGCTTATGTGGGTAGTATAGGATTCTTTAATCAATTTGGTAATTCTGGACCTGGTAATTTCTGGGTTAACCCTTTTTATAATTGCGTAGATAATAATCTAGATGGATTTTGTGATACACCATATCAAGCAAATTATTTGAGTTTAGATTATTTTCCACTTGTTCATCCTAATTTTATGAACATGGTTGGTGACTCAACAGTGGGTAACTCATTTAATCTTACAATAAATAACCCACTTGATCCAAATAAACAGTACCTAATCCTAGCAGCGTTTTCAAGCAATCCACCAATACAGCTACCAGATGGAAGATATTTATATTTAGCGCCAGATCCATTATTTTTCTTTACAGTATTCAATCCAAATAATCCTTACTTGCAAAATACATATGGAACATTAGATAGCAATGGGAGAGCAACAGCAACAATTAATATACCAAACGACTCTTCTTTATCCGGATTAGATCTTTATTTTGCATTTGTAATACTTGATCCGACGGCGCCATCTGGAATAGCTAGAATATCACATACAATAAAAACAACAATAATTTAGCTTAATCAGATATATTTATATATAACTAAGATTTAGTTTTTTTCTATGAAATATGTAATAATATTAGTTGTTTTATTCTTATTAATAAGCGGATGTAGCGAATTAAAATCTGGAAATGAAGAAACTGTAGAACCAATCCAAGTTGTATCTTCAGTTATGACATCACCATTACAATTAAAGTTATCTCTATCTGATAAACCATTGTTAAATAAGCCAGTTACATTAACATTAAACATTAAAACATTGACAGATGCTCAAAATGTAGCTGCCAAAATTGAGATTCCAAAAGGGTTTGAATTTATTAGCGGATATTTAAATTGGCAAGGAGATTTAAAGAGGAATGAAGAGCAAAAAATTGAAGCTATTATAAAATCAAAAGAAATCGGATACCATCAGATAAAAAGTATTGCTGGCTTCTTGCCTGATTATAGTTTTAGCAATACAGTTATCCTTTATTTAGAGGTTACAGAAAACGATGCTATTATTGGAAGTAAACCAGAAAATAATTGGTATGAACCAGCTATGCTACAGGCAGCACCAACCTCAGAAAACAATGATAAAATACAAAGTGAATTAATTATTTCTCAAAATCCAGAATTAAATAAAGAGTTTATAGTAATTTATAGAGTAAAGCCTTTAATACATATACCACTTGGTAGAGTTGATTTAATATTCCCACCTAGGGCATTTGAGATTAAAGATATTCAATTT
>CAYHJT010000099.1:0-4160 GCA_964356985.1 Candidatus Woesearchaeota archaeon | reverse complement strand
TGATTGAAAATGGTAAATTAACTAAGCCGGTGTATCAGCCAACTTTAGAGATAACTACACCAGCTTTATGGAAAAGTGTTGATGCTGTAGCAGATAATTTAGAGTGCCATGCTGGCCCATGCGGAAAAGGACAGCCGATGTCTGCTATCCCGGTTTGGTTAGGTGGACCAAGCATGAGAATAAGAAAAGTTTGGATTTATTAAAATGGACTATAAAGAAATCGCTGACTACATTAAAAAAAAATTATTGGAGAAAAAAGCTGATGATGTAATAGTTGGCGTAGTAAATGGTAATGCTGTTCAAGCTAAGTTTACAAATAATAAGATCAGCATAATGCAGAACTGGGATTCTGTTGATATTGGTATTTTTATCTCATTAAAGAAAAAGATTGCATCAACATCAATCAAAGATTTCAGCAGAGACAGGATCGATAAAGCAATTGAAGAATTAATTAGATTTGTCAATAAGACCAAACCAAATGAAGAATTCATGGGGATTGCTCAAGGACCTTTTAAGTACAACAAAATAGATTATACTTATGATCCAAAATGGAATGACCTTGATCCGATTGATTTTGTAGAAGAATCTATAAATAAGGCACTTGAAATCGGTGCAAAGAGGTGCAGCGGCTTAGGTGAAATCGAATACGGAAATACATATTTATTAACTTCAGGAAATGTTGAGGCTGAGGAAGAGGCAACAGCTTTTGATATTTCTATAAGGGCTTTATGCGACAAATATTCAAGCGGACATTCTTACTTTACATCAAGAACCTTCAATAAATTTGATTACTTAAGTGCTGCTGAAGAAGCTGGAACTATAGCAAAAGACAGTTTAAATCCTGAAGCTGGAAAATCTGGAAAATACGATGTAGTTTTTAGTCCTCTAGCATTTTCTCCGATATTAAACAGCGCAGGAAGTTCTGCCTCGATATTTAGTGTTGAATCTGGACTAAGCTTTTTTAACAACCTTATGAATAAAAAGGTAGCTTCTGATAATTTTAATCTTTATGATGATGCAACTTTAAATGGCGGAATAGGGTCTTCAATGTTTGATGCTGAAGGGTATCCTAGTCAGAGAACACAAATAATTGGAAATGGTACACTTAAAACCTTCTTACATAATACATCTACTGCTAGAAGATATAAAACAAAGAGCACTGGAAATGCTGGATTAATAAGCCCTGATCCTAGAAATTTAATATTAGAGGAAGGAAAGCATAAGAAAGAAGAATTATTTGAGAATTTAAAGAATGGATTATGGATAACTAATGTGTGGTATACAAGATTTCAGAATTATGCAAGTGGAGATTTTTCTACAATTCCTAGAGATGGAATATTTCTGATTAATAATGGAGAAATTGTTAAATCTATTAAAGGAATAAGGATTAGCGAGAATATGCTGAACATGTTAAAGAATGTAAGCATGATATCAAATAAGTCTAAAGACATTGTAAGCTGGGAGGCTGAAACACCTTCTAGGTTGCCTTTTGTTTTTGTTAAGAATGTTAATATAACTAGACCAGAGAAGGAAGAATAATGGATTTTAAAAAAGAAATAGGAAGAAAATTAATTCATTTAGCATGGATAATACCCTTAATACTATATCTCTATGTATTTAAATCATTATTATTTTTGCTTATATTATTTTTAATATTCTTTATAGCAGATATTCTAAGAATATATTTTAATGTTAAATTACCATTGCTTCATTTATTAAGGAAGAAAGAGAAGAAGAGATTTTTTGCCCCTACAACAACTACGTTTGCTGTTTTCTTAGCTTTCTTGTTGTTCAGAGAAGATATAGCAATTGTTTCTGTCTTGATGATGGTTTTCGGAGATACTGTTGCTGCTATTGTTGGAATTAGATTAGGTAAGATTACTTTTCCTTTGAATAAGGCTAAAAAGATTGAGGGATTATTAGCTGAATTTATTATTGATGTGATAATTGGATCGCTAATTTTGAAGAATTATTTGATTGCAATTGTGATGTCTTTAGTTGCTACTTTTGTAGAAGGAATTAATAAAAAATACGATGATAATATGCTGATAATTTTATCAGCTTCTGCTATCGGAACTATTTTATTGTTTATTCTTTCTTAATGTATTTTCTAAATATCTCTAATAAAACTAAGATTATTAAAAAATAAATTCCATAATTGAGCTCTTTTATGCTGAGAAGTGCTGCTACAAATATTCCTATGCCAGCTGCAACACCTTTTCCACCTTTAAAATTCAGATAGAATGGATAGCGATGACCTAGAATTACGAAGAATGATGCTATGTAAACTTGTATTTCTGGTAAAAGGAATTTATTTTGAGCTATTGCAAAAGATAAGTAACCTTTCATAAAATCTATGATAAAAACTATTATAGCTGGGATTAAACCTAGAATGTAATAAGTATTTTTTGTTCCTAGATTTTTATCTCCTTTTGTTCTTAAGTCTATACCTCTTAATTTTCCAATAATATAGGCTGGATTTATAGAGCCCAATAAATAAGATATTAATATTGAAAAAATGAACTCTTGCATGTAAATTCTTCAGATAGAATTATTTAAATACGTTCCTAATTCTATTTATTTATGGGCCCATAGTTTAACGGAAAGAGCATGGGGCTTCGGACCCCAAGATCCAGGTTCGAATCCTGGTGGGCTCAATTAATTTTAAAATTTATTCTGATTTAACTACTTTCTGATCTTCATGTTTTTTATAAAATCTTTGACTAGAATAAGTAAGCTCTAGTGCTGTCTTTAAGCTATGAAAATCTGGACCAAAATGATGCTCGTCCAATGCTTCAATGTTTCCGACTGTATCATAATGTGTGGGATCTACAAAGGTGACTTCTAATGTTATATTATTTTGTTCATCAGAATGTATTGTAGTTACTTGGTTCCATCCATGGTTCCAGTTACCGTAAATAGACATGTAAGTATTTTTTAGATTGGGATTCATTAACTTTAGCGTATCGAATACAGCTTTGTTGACTGCAATATAATTTCTGCAGACTACGAACATGCCTCTCTGAAGCAATTCTTCAGCTGGAAGTTTGTCTGTACCATTTACTTTTATGAGTTCACCACTATATCGTAAAATTTCATCTGCCATATCTTTTGCATGCTTTTCTGCTCCTTTTAATTCCTCAATAGCATCTTCTAAAATAATTTTTTCTTCAATGCCTAGATTTGGTCTTGCCAAAATATTTTCTAATTTAACACGGCTTGCTCGCAATGGCTTAATGTCAAAGTGTCCTATATAATGCAATCTTTGTGCTGTAATCTTGGCTGCTAATTCTACTGCTTCTCTGATAGATAATCTTGATAAATCATTTAATCTATAACTCATATCAGTAGCCGCATTGGTAACTAGTACAAGAAGTTTTTCTTTATTAGCAACATCAACATTATCAGTAATAAAATATGCGTCAAATCCGTTTAATATTGATTGCAATAAATTATTATCTTTAATCTCGGCGGTTTTAGATGAATGCGATGGATTATATTCAGAGAACTTTTTGATATCAATTTTTAGGTATGGTTTTTCAGATTGTGAGGGCTTTGATGTTGTACTAACTTCATTTGTTTTTATAGGTTGAATTGCAACTACTGGAGCTGTACAGTTTGTTAATATAATTGGAGATGCTATCAATAATGTTTCCAAACACTTCTTTATCTTCATTGTTATCATCTTATATTTAAGTGCATATAAATAAGTTGAAAAGAGCTTGTATATAAAGGTTTTTAAATAGATGATTTAATTTATTAATTCTATGGAAAATGAGAAGGAAATAGGTATTACTGTAAAAAAAGACAAGGATTTTTCTGAATGGTATGTGCAGGTAGTTATTAAATCTGGATTAGCAGACTACAGCCCTGTAAAGGGCTGTATGATAATAAGACCACATGGCTATAGTTTATGGGAGAATATACAGAAATTTTTCAATGAGATATTAAAAGAATATGGTGTGCAAAATGCATATTTTCCCTTATTCATTCCCGAATCTTTTTTTAAGAAAGAAGCTGAACATGCAAAAGGTTTCAAGCCAGAGGTAGCTTGGATACATGATGATGAAACTGGAGAGAAATTAGCTATAAGACCAACATCAGAAACTATAATGTATGATGCATATTCTAAATGGATAAGAAGTCATAGGGATTTGCCT
>CAYHJT010000098.1:0-4176 GCA_964356985.1 Candidatus Woesearchaeota archaeon | reverse complement strand
TTTCAAATCAGTCAATGAACCTACTACAAGAGTTTCCGCTCTTGATTCCGATTGGGGCCTTGGTCATTGGCTTGACGTCAATGGCAGCGATGGTGGTGTCAGCTGGGACGGTCACGCTTTCGGGGTACGTGACGTCGGCGCGAAAAAATCATAAGAATTTAATTTTTTGTTATGCACAACACATTTATATATTAAATTAATAAGTTCCTTGAAATGGATAAAAACTATATTTCTGCATCTTGGTTTACTACTCTAGACTATTGCGAATATAAATTCTTCATGGATCAGGTCTTGGGAATTAAAGCACCTAGAACTTATGACATGGTTAAAGGAACAGAAATTCATGAAGCCAAAGAGCAAGAATTCAAGAAAGAAGCGGAGCCTATAGTATGGGAAGATTTTCTTAAATCCAAGGAATATGTTATTACTAAAGAAGTTAATCTTAAGGTAAAATACGAAAATATCACTCTTCTTGGAAGAGTCGATGAAATTGGTAGTGATGCCAACGGAATTTACATCATTGATGACAAACCTAAAGCCAAGCCATATGATGGCGTGAAGAATCAATTGTTCTTTTATTGCTATGTTTTCAAGAGGAGTTTTTCTGATAAAACTGCAAAGCCAATTTACGCTGTTTTGAGAGATCGTGATAGTGATGAAGAAGTTTGGCGTGAACAATTCAACCTAAACAATGAATTCATGCTTGTAAATAAAATCAACAGGGTAAAAAAGATAATGTCCCGAGAGATAGAACCTATTTCAACAGATAATCCAAATAAATGCAGAGCTTGCATAATGCATCAAAGAGGATTGTGCAAATTTAGCTTAATCAGTAATTAATACTTCTAATCAGATTGAAGCTATAGATAGATATTTATACTTAATTTGCCAAGATTATTCTTATGAAAAACAACAATATTAAAATTTTATTATCTTTTGCATTATTATCTTTTGCATTAATTAGCTATGTTTCTGCAGTTAATTCTGATATTAAATTCCCGGGAATTGATGATGCTACTCAAATCTCTTTTAGCTATTTAAAATCTAAATTTGGTGATGATTATTTTAGCAAAAGTATATCTTATTTAGATACTGCAAGAATACCTAAATCTTCCGCTTTAGGTCTTCCTAATTATGCAGATGGAAATTCCAATATTCCTGGCTCAGCTGCACGCAAAGAAAATGATTCTGATCCTTTTTATACAAATCAAATTAAAAATGAATCATTGGATTATTATTTGGTTAGATTCAAGCATATTGCCAATATCGAAAATAAATATTATACTATTGGATTTGTTGAATTATATTTAGATTCAAATTATCAAATCGTAAGAAGCCTTGGCGTTTTAAATTGTGTTGAAAATAAGAATTTATGCATTTATACAATTACTGAAGAGCAAGCATATAAAATAACTTCCGATAATATCCAATTTAAGAGCTCAAGAAAAACGGCTCAATTGATATATCATGGCAATTATAATAAAATAGTTTGGGTTATTAGTTTATATTCAGAAAATGAAAACAGTTTTGGAAAATCAATAATCATTGACTCTTTTAATGGAGATATTATACAAAAAATTGATTTTGTTGAAGACTCCTATAACTATAACAATAATATTTCTTCTGTTGGTATTGGTATAACTAAGAATACTGTTGAACCAGTAAAGCTAAATATATTCCAAAAATTCCTTGAATGGATTGGTTCTTTTTTCAAGTAAAATTAGCCTAGTTTGATAAACATCTACTCGTCGATAAAATTGCGTTTATCACTAAAAAATGAGTGCGCGCTCGATTTATAAATATAAATTTCTTTAGTTTTTAAATGAAATTTGATAAAAATCTTGCCGCTTTGCATGGTTATCTTTGTGGCGATGGATATGTCTTAAAGATTAAAGAAAATTTTAAAAATAAACATTATACTATTGGACTTAGTAATCAAGATAAATTATTGTTGAAGGATTTTCAATCAAAATTTAATAATTTTTTCTCAATCAGTCCTCATTTATATAATGAAAGATGCCAAATAGCTAATAAAGAAATACATAAATATCTCACTAAAGAATATTCTTATCATTCTTATGAATGGATAATACCTAAATTAAGTAATGAGAATCTTAGATATTGGTTGAGAGCATTTTTTGATTGTGAAGGATGGGTTGAAGCTGAAAAAGGCAAAAATCGATCAATAAAATTAGAATGTGTAAATTATAAAGGTATAAATCAAATTAAAGATTCTTTGCTAAGATTAGGAATTAATTCAATTATAAAAACTAGAAATAGAACTGACAAAGTAATATATAGACTTAATATATTTGGTTTAGAAAATATTAAGAAATTTGAACAAAAAATAGGTTTTTTAAGTATCGATAAGTCAATAAAATTAAAATTAGCCATTAATTCTTATATAAATTATAATTGGAATATTCCTTTACAGAAGAATAAATTATTATTATTTATTAAAGAAAAAGGAAGAATTAGCAAAAAAAGAAAAGAAATAAGATTCCATACAATAAAATTGTCCAATCTAAAAAAATTAAAATATTACCTTGAAAAAAATAATATAAAATCTAATATAATCGGACCTCATTTTAATCAATTTAATTCAAAAAATTATTATCTTACTATAAAATCTAAAAATTTTGATATCAGTAAGATTTATAATATCTTATAGTTTTTTATTTTTATGACAGAAGTACCGAAAGAAATAAAACAGATTAGTGAAGCAGTTTGGGAACTTCCGCAGTCATATAAAGAAGGGATGAGAGTGCCTGCAAGATTTATTGCTACTAAGAAGATTTTAGAAGCGATGGATGCTGGTGTTTTCGACCAAATAACAAATGTAGCATGCCTTCCTGGGATCCAAAATTATGCTATATGCATGCCCGACGGCCATATCGAAGGAAGTTAACTCTTCGTCGAGGAAAATGGGGATACGGATCGCCAATTGGTTGTGTTGCTGCATTTGATCCTGAAGATGGTGGAGTAATAAGTCCCGGAATTTGCGGATTTGATTTAAATTGTGGTATGAGATTAATAACTACTAACTTAACTTGGAAAGATGTTCAACCTAAATCTAAAGAACTAGTTGAAACATTATTTAAAAATGTTCCTGCAGGTGTTGGTGTTAAAGGTTTTGTAAAAGCAACTAATTCACAATTTAAAGAAGTTATGGAACAAGGAAGTAAATGGTGTATAGAAAATGGTTACGGATGGGAAAAAGACCTTGAAAGAACTGAAAGTTATGGACGAATTGATTGGGCTGATTCTACAAAAGTTACTAATAAGGCAAGAGATCGTGGAATAAATCAAATAGGAACATTAGGTTCTGGAAATCATTATCTAGAAGTTCAATATGTAAAAAAAGAAAATATTTATGATGAAAAATTAGCAAAAAGATTTGGAATTTTTCCAGATCAAGTAGTTATAATGGTGCATTGTGGTTCTCGTGGATTTGGACATCAGGTAGCTACGGATTATATGAAAATATTTGAACCTGCAATGAAAAAATATGGTATTACTATAAAAGATAAGGAATTAGTTTGTGCTCCTTTTAATAGCAATGAAGGTCAAGATTATTATAAAGCAATGGCTTGCGCATCAAATATGGCTTTTGTTAATCGTCAAGTAATATTACATAGAATTAGAGAATCTTTTGCGAAGGTTTTTGATCAAAGCGCAGAAACAATGGAAATGAATTTAGTTTATGATGTTGCACATAATATCGCGAGATTTGATAATTTTAGAGTTAATGGAAAAAAGAAGAAATTATTGGTTCATAGAAAAGGTGCAACACAAGCTTTAGGTATAGGTAATGATCAATTAGCTCCAATATATCGAGATATAGGACAACCAGTAATTATTGGTGGTTCGATGGAAACTGGTTCATTCTTATTGGTTGGAACAAAAAAAGCTGAAGAAGAAACTTTTTCTACTACTTGTCATGGCTCTGGAAGGACAATGTCTAGAAATGCTGCAAAAAGAATGTTTAGAGGGGAACAGCTACAGAGAGATATGGAAAAAAGAGGTATACTAGTGAAATCTGTTAGTTATTCTGGATTGGCTGAGGAAGCAGGAAAGGCTTACAAGGAAATTGATGAAGTTGTTGAATCTGTTCATCAAGCTGGTATATCCATGAAAGTCGCTAAGTTAGTCCCCATAGGCAATATTAAGGGATAA
>CAYHJT010000097.1:0-4208 GCA_964356985.1 Candidatus Woesearchaeota archaeon | reverse complement strand
ATGCTTGTTTCTTTATGTAGCTCTGGGATTAAATCAGAACCTGCAATATAAATAAACCCGCCGATTGTTATAGGAATTAATATTAATTCTATGTTTTTTACTGAATTGCTTATTAATATTGTTAGAATTGCTCCTGCTATTGATGTGACTGCTGATAGGAAATTTAATGCAAGAGCTTTTGCCTTTGTAAATCCTCCATGAATTAATACACCGAAATCGCCTATTTCTTGTGGTATTTCATGAAGAACAACTGCTATTGTTGTGGCAATGCCTATCTGAACTGAAATGAAATAGCTTGCAGCTATTATTGTTCCGTCAATAAAATTGTGAAGTGCGTCGCCTATAAGATTTGTATAGGCAAATGGATGGATGTGATTATTTGTAATATTGCCATGACAATGCTGCCAGTGAATGAATTTCTCTAAAATGAAAAATACTCCTATTCCAGAAAGAATGTATATTGATGTACGAATATTAAAATTATTATTTTCTACTAATTCTGGGATGAGATGAATAAAAACATCGCCTAGCAATGCGCCTACTGAGAAGCTTATTAGATATATTAAATATTTTTTTAGCTTTTTTGAATGTATTGATAATGCAAATATGCCTACGAATGATATTAGACTGACTAAAATGACGCTCAATATTGTTAAAAGAATGTTCGGCATTTTATAATTCTATTATAGTCTCCTTATATCTTTTACTATATTTATTAATTGTTTTTTAGTTGTTTTGTAGAAAAATAATGATGATATGATGGCTATTAGGGATATACCTATTCCGAATATCCTATCTGAATACCAAATGAATGTTCCTACAAAGGATAAAATTCCTATCGTAAGCATAATCCGGGACGCATTAATTTTCTGCATTTGAAATTGATATTTTAAATCAAGGATATTTTTTTCTAATTCTTTTTTATTCATTTTCTATTAGTTTATATATTATTGCAATTGCTATGCCTATTAGAGCAAATCCGCCTATAATTGATGTTGTCTCTTTATTTGCATTATATAAAATACTTAATCCTGTTCCGCCTAAAATAAAGGCAACAACAAAAATAAATATCCAATATATAGGATTAGATTTTCCTTGTTTATTTATAAATTTTCGGACTTTCATAATTTTCGGTTTTCTTATTTCTTGGCTAAACCCTTTGGATTGTATATTTTTACTGCTATTAAATAAACTAATGCGCCCACCCAATTTGTGAAGATTATTACTAAAATCCAGATTATTTTTTCTAAATCGTTTCTAAATTTACGCTTTGCACAGTCTATTATTATCCAGAGCCAGAATGCGAGAATTAGCAAACCCAGGATTATTCCCACTGTTACGAATGCAGTTGTTATCGGCCAAAATAGAATATCATTTAATCCTATCATTTTTATTGTTGTTAAATTAGTTAATTAAATCTTTCTATTAAATTTAAAACATTTTATGATGGCTAGAAAGTCTGGATAGCACAACGCCCAGCATTATAAGCAAAACTAAATCTCTTAGCTCTGGCGTTAATATAACGAATATAATGCTTCCGATAATCCACAAGACAATTTTGAGCCAGTCGTTTTTTTTCATTTTTATCCTCTTTACATGTAATTATAATAATAACCATGTTTTTTATACTTTATTAATCTTATTGTTGCTATAGTTGATATATAAACTAAGAGTCCGATGAAAAACAAGATGTGAAATAGAGCGTAATTAATATTTATATTAACTAAAGGCAATTTTATAAATCCTAAAAAGTAGAGATTAGAAATTTTTCCTTCTCCATTAATTGCCTCGTGGATTTTACCGTACCATCTTTTTTTTGATACAGAGATAGTTAAAGAATCACTGACGTGCGCAACCTCTGTTGTTGAGCCAATTACTATTTGTTTTTGAATTATTTGATTTTGAGAAGAAAATGAATATGATGCTAATACATTAAAGACATTTATTATTATGATATAGATAAACAGCAACATTCCTGCGACGATAAAATGTTTTTTCATTTTGCCTATTATTGTATAATTCTTAATTTGGATTTAAGGGTATTTATATTTATATTTTTTGATGTCAAAGTGTTTGACAAACCACGCACTTCAGTGCGTGGAACACTTTGAGCATGTCAAGAATCTATGATTCTTGAGCACACCCAAGAATTTAATTGTAAGAATTCTTGGTGTCCAAAAGTCCAAACAAAAACATTCAAGGACTTTTTGATAAAGAAATATTGTCCCCGTCAGAAAAATTTTAAAAATAGAAAGATTTAAATAGTAATTGTATTTTTATTAATTAATTTTAAAAAGATGGTTGACAAAAAAAAGATTTTACAAAATCTTATGGCAAAAAGACAGATGTATTTAATGATTGGCATTCCAGTATTTGCCTTATTTGCAGGTTTCCTGATTTTTTCATTTATTGGCGCGTCGCCAGAAACTGCAAGCGCGTATTCTGAAAATAATCCTCTTAAAGGCGTTATTTGTTTGACTGTTACAAGAGCCGACGGAACAGTTGAAGATTTAGGATGCAAGCACAATATTGTATATAATGATGGATTGGAGATGTTTGAGGATAGTATTGCACACGGTGTGAATTTAAGTTCAAGAAGCATTATTCTATGCAATGAAACAGCTTCTGGCTCTAATGAATGTGTGGCATCAGTTGCTGCACAAACTGAGGCATTCACTCCTTTTATTGGTTGTGGATTAGATAGAAATAGTGGGAATGGGTCATATGCAACTAATCCAGGCACAAGCGGAAACTGGAGTATTTATGCTACTTTCACTAATAGTTGTGCAGGCACTTCGCAATTAGTTAATGCTTCAAAATTAGGACATCCTACAACAGCAAGGAACTTTAGCGGAGCTACATTTTCATCTGTTGTTACATTGGCACAGAATGATCAATTGACAGTTAATTGGACATTGATGGGCACAAGCGGATAATTGAGTTGATTTTTAGTTTATTGGATTGATTTTTTATATTTGTTTTGGTTCTTTTTAGTATTTTTATTCTTGATTTCTTTTTTGTTTTGAAATTTGCTTTTAATTTTACTTCTTTAAATTTTATATACTCTTTAGTAATATACTATTATAAATATACTAATAAGAAAGCTTTATAAAATCCCTTTTGTTTTATTGTTTCGTAATATTGTAAAAATGGGCGAAATTAAAATAGATGGCTATATCTGTGAGCGCTGCGCTCACAAATGGATTGCTAGAGCTAATTCTTCTCATAAGCCAGTTGTTTGTCCGAAATGCAAGTCGCCGTATTGGAATATTCCAAGAAAAAGAAGGAGGAGTGGAAGATGAGAAATGAGAATAAATCTGTATTAGGTATTAGCAAGAAGCATGGAGCTTATGTGGCATTTGAGGAGGGGGACTCTTCAATAAATTCTTTAGCTGAAAGTAATCTAAAAACCCTTCCTTTAAATTCTGTATTTAATGATAATAATTTTGAGATTATAGATTTTTGCGCTTCTAAGTCTTTTGGATGGACTCTTAATAACCAGATGCCAAAATGTTCTGATGAAACATATGCCTTATCTAGGAAATCTTTATCACGAGTTATTAATAATCTTTGTTCTAATATTGCTAATCTAAGAACTTCCCCATTTTTAATACCCAATAGGCATAATTTAGTATCATGCTTTAACTTAGAAAGAAATGAAAATATACCTTTGTGTACATTCTCATCTAACAAGAATTTCATTTTATTCAGGAATGGGAATTATAAAGTTTCTTTCGCTAAGCTTTGCGGCAAAATCAAGAGCAGCCCTAACATGCTCCTTGGTGAGGGATGGATATGCCGCGAGAATTTCTTTTATGGTAGAACCTTCTTTGAGCATTTCGAGAATTATGGAAACCATGATTCTAGTGCCTTTGAAAGTAGGCTTTCCGTGACATATTTCACTGTCAATAACAATGTAATTATTGATTTCAATTCTCATGATAATGGTAATGGTGGAGAATATTTAAATCTTTCTTTAGGAAAAGCCCATTCCATAGGGCATCGGAAAAAAGAGGAGATGGAAAATGAATAAAATTGGAAAGACAATGGCATTTGGAATAACTCTTATAATTCTATTTGGAATAATTATCTTTTCATTTATTGGAAATTCTGAGAATAATAACAGGGAGGGAGCAATATCCGAAATTAATATTAATAAAGGCGATATTATAGAAATAATAAATGCAGAGCATTTAGATAAAAACAAG
>CAYHJT010000096.1:0-4251 GCA_964356985.1 Candidatus Woesearchaeota archaeon | reverse complement strand
AATGACGAAAAAGACATATCCATTAAAGGTCTAGAATCTATAAAGAAATGCAAGTATGTTTATCTAGAATTATATACTTCTATGCTAAATGTGCCTATAAGCAAATTGGAGAATCTATACGGCAAAAAAATAATCATTTCTGACAGAAGCCTTATTGAAAACACCAACGAGATAATGGAAAAATCCAAGAAACACAAACTAGCTTTACTGATTATAGGGGATGTTTTTTCAGCTACAACCCACATTAATTTTTTGCTAGAATGCAAGAAGAACAACATCGAATGCAAAATAATCCACAATGCTTCCGTGATAACTGCTGTAGGCGAGATTGGATTAGAAATATATAAGTATGGAAAGACTACATCGATACCATTTGACTATTCTAACATCAATACCCCGATAGAAGTCATAAATCAAAATATTAAATCAAATCTTCATACGCTAGTATTGCTAGACTTAGATCCAAAAGACAACAAATTTTTGAGAATAAACGAAGCAATAAAATATTTGATAAGCAAGGGCTTTAATGAAAATAAAAAAATAATAGCCTGTTGTGCTCTTGGCGGCGATTCAGAAATAAAATACGAAACTGCGCTAAACCTTAGCAAAATGAACTTTGAAAAGATGCCTCAATGCATAATAGTTCCTAGCAATAAGCTACACTTTGTAGAAGAGGAAGCTTTAGATATTTATTCAGCATGATTTTCTAGGGACTTTCTGAAATATTCTTTCTATACATTTAGAAAATTTTATCTGTCTTAGACTTATCATATTTCCTGTCCTTGAATCCAAGTATGGATGTGAGGCTTTTGTCTATGATATTGCCTTTTACAGCATCTATTTTGACATTCAATACATTAAAGCTGGTGTTAATATAAGTTATATTCCAAGTGATTACATCTAGATGTTGAAGTACGAATATTTTTTGAGAGGGGTTCTCTCCAGGAAATTTTTTCTTTCTTAATAAATCTATCTTGGCTATTGCTTTATCCAAGTCAATCTTAATTTTATCTAGCTTTAATTCCTTTACTTCATCTTCTGGCTTCTTGAATATGGACTGCTCTTTTAACATTATTGATGAATTTTGTTCAGTAATGCTTGTTATCATCTGATCATCCTTGTCATAGAAGTCCAATTGCCAGTTTTTATTCGATATATCATTTCCTATCATGAATGCTGAACAAAGATAAGAATTTTTATGAGATTTTTTCCAAGATTTAAAGTCTTCAGAAGATTCTGCTCTTTTCAAACAATCTTTTATTGAATCTAACATGGTTATTTGAGATATTAAAAGTTTAAAAAGTTTGTTATATAATTAACCTTTCCTATATATAAGGTCTTTATCTATTCTTTTCCAGCCATGAATATCTTTTTTCGTAAATCAAATAGAAATTTCACGCTCTGCTTCTTTGCACTGCGTCAGGTTTTAATAGAACTAAAGTTCTTTCCTTAAAATTTTCCACAATAATGAAATTTACAAAGCATTTATAAGATTTACCATTAAACAATATATAATAGTGATAAAAATGAAGCCGAATAAAATCATTATTTCATTATTATTAACTTCTGCGACATTAACATTTAACGATCTCAACACTTCATTAGAATCTAAATTCAACATATATAAAAAAGATCTAGAATCAAAATTAAGCACAATATATTCTAATATTAGAGATTCTTTACAAATAAACACTATTAAAACTCCTAAATTAATGCTTAGAAAACCTGAAGATTTTTTTAACCCATATACTAGAGATTCTGTAGAAATACTCGCCACATATAACCCTGAAACTAATGAAATATTCCTAAGCTCTAAATATGCCGAATCATTAGATTCTTTAAAGAAAATAGATTTATACACAACTAAATCTGTATCTCATTATAGCTTTGACCTGGTAAAAGACATACCTAAATTATTTGCACATGAATCCGGACATTTTTTGTTTAACCAGTTAGCAACAAATAATGGCTTCAACACTTATTGGCCAAATTATAATGAAATAGATCCACAACACCTAATTGGATTAAGACTTATCTCTGAAGGCTTAGCCGAATACGCTGAGAGATTATTATATCCTTCAGCCAATACTTTTGCGGATTCTTTATATTCAAAAAGAATTGAAGATTTTGATAACCTTAGAACAATATCCGATGGAGGCTATAATTTAATTGCTCCAGTTTTTAGAGAATATGGAAATAGGGGTGCTCTTCATATGATGAGAAATCCTCCTAGCAATAAAGACCTAAAGAACTTACCCGCTTATCGAAGAAGGATAATCTCACAATTGAAAAAATCATCTATAAAAAGTTAATAAATATTTACCCACTATGTCTCCAATTATATAGCTAAGAACTGCCGATATTATTCCTATAAATGCCAATTCAAGACCTGATTTTTTCCAATTTCCGTAAGTCATTTTTCCTTTACTCGCGCCTAGTATAAATAATGCAATAGTGGATATGACAAAAGAAACAATGATTCCCGTTTTTACCGAGAAAAAGAAGAATGGTATTAAAGGTATCAATGAACCGATGAATGAAGCAAGCAATACTATGATTGCGTTCCTAATGGGATTACTAAAACTATCTGTCAACCTTATTTCTTCCTCCATTATGGTCTTTAACCAAAGAGATTTATTGGAAGTTATTTTATTGATAATATTATCGAGCTCTTTACCCCTAAATCCTTTTTTATAATAAAGATTTTTTATTTCCTTTATTTCAAATCTTTTTAATTTTTTAATTGAATTCTTTTCCAAATTTAATTGACTCAAGTAAAATTCATGAGAAGCTTTTGATGATGTGTAAGCGACTGCACCCATTGATATAGATTCTGCTAGCGTAGCCGCAATTCCAGCAATAACAACAATTGCAGTGTTATTAGTGGCTGCAGCTACCCCCAAAACTGACCCCAAAACATTGACCATACCATCTTGACCACCAAGAATTGTATTTCTAAGGTTATTTCCTTCTTCATTTGACTTGTGATTATGGTGAAATATTTTTGATTTCATTATTATCCTTTTTGTTATTAATATAGAACTGTATAGAACTCTTTTTTATATTTCGTTACCACTCTTAAACGCTAAACACAGAGTTTTTTTAAATCAAATATTATAAATTTTATAATTTAAATAAAAAATAAAAAAGAAGGATTATCTTCTAGATACTCGACCGCTACCGCTATGTCCAGAGTGACCAGAACTTCGATGTCCTGAAAATTCTCCACGGCCCCTTCCACCACTACCGCCGCCAGATCTACTATATCCGCCACGTCCTTGCGGTCTATCTCCATGAGGTCTTGGATGTCTTTTCTGAATTATCAATTGTAACTTTTCAAATTCAGGAAGTTCTATCTTAGCTATCATTAATGATCTATCTTGTAGGATTCTACGGAAATTATCATGATCCTCATTAGATAATAATGAGACTACACGACCTTCACTACCCGCTCTTGCTGTTCTTCCTATTCTATGAACATAGTCTTGAGAAGATTTAGGCAAGTCATAATTGATTACTATAGCTACATTCTTTATGTCAAGTCCACGAGCAGCTACATCGCTGGCTACAAGTACATCGAGATGACCATTTTTGAAAGCATCCATTACTTCTCTACGCTTATTCTGAGAAATTCCACCATGGATTGCTTGAGCTCTTACACCCTGCAGATAAAGATTCTTGCTTATAATATCTACAACATGTCTAGTACTGCAGAATATTAATTTCAAACCATTAGGTTCTTTTTTTATTATATGCATCAATAATGAAAATTTATTGAATTTATCTACATTGTAGTAATGCTGTATTAATTTCGATTCGTCAACATAACTCTGCATTTTTACTTTTTCTGGATTATTCATATGCCTTTTAGCGATATCCATAATATCATTTGGCATTGTCGCACTGAAAAGCAATTTTTGGCTGTTCTTAGGAATTCTTGACATTATCTTTCGCAAATCGTCAATGAATCCCATTTCAAACATCTTATCAGCTTCATCTAAAATTAGAATGCTAACGTTTTGAGTGTTGATTGTATTACGAGACATATGATCTAATAATCTTCCTGGTGTACCTACTACTACATCTGCTGACCGTAAATGATCTATTTGTGGAATTATTGATACTCCACCATAAACTTCTACTACGAATGTTCTACGGTATTTTGTAAATTTCCTAAATTCTTTTGCTACTTGGTTGCATAACTCACGAGTTGGAACTACAACTAATAACTGAAGACCTTTACCAGGATTT
>CAYHJT010000095.1:0-4329 GCA_964356985.1 Candidatus Woesearchaeota archaeon | reverse complement strand
GATGATTGCAGTATCTTTTCCTGTTCCGAAATTTATTGCTTGTCCTACTGCTTTTTGATGAGAGCCCATCACTAAGAATGCATCGATCATGTCATCAACATATGTTAAATCTCTTGTTTGCTTGCCGTCACCATAGATTGTGATATCTTTATTTTCTAAAGCTAATGAAATAAATTTCGGAGGAGCATCGTAAGTATGACGAGGACCATATGTGTTGAATGGACGAATAATTGAGATTGGAAGTGCAAAAGTATTGTAATATGCAAATGCTAATCTGTCTGCTGCAGCTTTGCTTGCTCCATAAGGAGAGCTTGGATATAATTCGAATGATTCATCTATTGGCTTGTCATGATGGCCATAGATTTCACTTGAGGATGTGCAGACAATTCTTTCTATCCAATCTGCTAGCTTCATGTTTTCATCTAGACATGCCTGCAAAACATTCAATGTGCCGTCAACATTTGTTCTTATAACTTCTCGAGGCTGAGTGAATGATTTATTTACATATGCTTCTGCAGCCAGATGGAATATTACTTCAGGCTTGTCTTTTTTGATTAATTCTATTGCATCTAGATTTCCAATGTCTACAGCTATAAGGCTATGAAGCTTTGGAATTAAATGAGGGATGTTTCTTAGGTTATATGTAGTACCTAAGATGGAGTTTCCTATGACAAGAGCGGAGACCTTTGCACCGTATGAAAGAAGACGTTCTGTTAAATGAGAGCCCATAAATCCGTCTGCACCAGTCACTAATACCCTTTTATCTTTGTAAAAATCCTCAAAATTCATGGTTTGTAAAATAAGTTATGATAAATTTAAAAACCTTTCTGATGTATTTAAACCATTATTAAATATATATCTTCTAGTGATTTTTTATTTTCTAATAAAGTTAAAGCTTGGATAGCAAACATTGTACACCATGAATTTGCATGATCATATCTATTGCCTAAATCATCATAACCATAGATAAATCCTCCTTTTTGGGAACCTTCTTTTATCTGAAATTCCAACAATCGCGAAGCAAGATTTTGTAATTTTTCTTCTGCAATGTCTTTTAAAAATAAAGCACCCATTCTCAATGCTTGGCTGAGGATATCTGTTCTTTCATGTTCGACTAAACTTCCTTTCCTGTAGAAAGAAGGAATGCCTCCATTTTTGAGCTGATGTTGAAATAGATAAGTAGTAGATTTTCTTGAAGCTTCAATGTATCTTTGATCTTTGAAATAACTCCCTGCAATGTAAAGACCTTCTGAAGCGTAGCAATGTGGATGAAATAGTGTATCACCTGTCTGAGAGAATGTTATGAATCTTCCATCATCTTGAAGGTATTGTAAACTGTTATCACAGACTTTTTTTGCTGAATCTAAATATCTCTTATCTTTTGTTATTTCATATAAATTTATCAATCCTATACTTAGTTTAGCATGAAGACACCCGCTTTGAGTGCTCCATTTTTCTCCATTGTCTATTAATTTTTCATTCTTTGCGTCATAAACAGCATAGAAACTTCCATCTGGTTTCTGCATTTTATTTATCATAAAGTTTGCTAACTTTATACAAAATTCCAGATCTCTCTTATCTTTATTTAATCTGTACAAAGAAGTAACTCCGTTCAAGACCATTCCACAATCAAAGGAGAAGATCTCTTCATTTTCAAATGAGCCCATGAAATTAGCTTTACCATAGAAATACCTGCATAGAATTCCTCCTGATTTATGCTGTGCTTTATTTCTTAGCCAATCAGTCGCTATCCTTGCTCTTTCAAGTAGCAAGTTATCATTATCGAGGTTGTAAAGAAAAACTAATGTGCTAATACCATAACCGGTTATTTCTGAATATGCATATTCATAGGCTTTTTTATTTACATCATACCATGAATTAAACGTACCTTTATGTTCACCATTTGGATTTTGGATTCCCGAAT
Source organism: Candidatus Woesearchaeota archaeon (assembly GCA_964356985.1). Classification (GTDB taxonomy): domain Archaea; phylum Nanobdellota; class Nanobdellia; order SCGC-AAA011-G17; family JAGVZF01; genus CAYHJT01. The sequence goes on along the minus strand of CAYHJT010000095.1, from coordinate 2,405 downwards.
GCAACAACCAGCTCTTAGCTATTTTGATGTTTTCATTGATCTTCATTTTATCCATCAATAATCTACTTATTAATTAGATTTTTAAATTTTAGTAATTATATCAATGATCTTTTCAGCTGCTCTACCATCACCATATGGAGTAGTCCAGTTTCTTTTAGAAGCCATCATTTCCAGGGTTTTTTGCAGGATTGTTTCTGGATCGGTTCCGGCAAGTTTATTTGAGCCGATTGCTAATGTTTCATGTCTTTCAGTATTTTCTCTTATGGTGACACAGGGAATCTTCAATATAGAAGATTCCTCTTGAATGCCTCCAGAGTCAGTAATTGTAAGTTGTGCATTGTGAAGAAGTTGTAGAAACTCCAAGTAACCAATGGGCTCTATAATTTTTATTCCATTGTTAATTTTTATTTTGAACTCTTCAAGCCTTTTCTTTGTTCTAGGATGAACAGAGAATATTACAGGTAAATTTGTATTCTGATAAACTTTGTTAAGGCCTAGAATTATCTTGCTTAATTTAATATTGTCATCGACAGTTTCTGGACGGTGGGCTGTTACTACTATATATTTATTCTTTTCTAATCCTAATTTATTTAATACATCTGTGGATTTCTCAGCTATTATGATATTTTGATAGACAGCGTCTACAATGGTATTTCCAACAACAAATACTTTTTGTTTTGAAATTCCTTCATTGTAGAGTATATTTGCAGTTTCTTCTGTAGGAGCAAATAAAAAATCTGATAAATGATCAACCACTATTCTATTTTGCTCTTCAGCCATGTCTCTGTCATAACTTCTTAAACCAGATTCGATATGTCCTACTTTAATGTGAAGCTTGGATGCTGCTAATGCACCAGCTAGAACAGAATTTGTATCTCCGATAACAAGAACTACTGATGGTTTTTCTTTCATTAGAATTTTTTCGGTTTTTTCAAGCATTGCTCCTGTTTGAGCACCATGAGAACTTGAGCCTATCTTAAGATTATATTTTGGTTTTGGAAGTTTCAATTCTTCGAAGAAAATAGCATCCATTTCAGGAGAGTAATGCTGGCCAGTATGAATAATAAAATAGTCGAGTTTTCTGTTTTCACATAATCTGATTAAGGAACAACCTTTTATGATTTCAGGGCGTGTTCCTATTACGATGCATATTTTCATAGTACTTGTATATTATGGGTTATTAATTTCTAATAAATAAAGCATATGACGTGTCCAGAGTCTACCATTTGATGGCAGGAATGGAAAAAAGAAGCTTCCCTTAATTTTTCTTATCTTGAGACCTTGCTGATTACATATTCTCCAAACATTAGAGTAGATAAAACTATTAATGTGACCTACTTTATCAGGAATTCTAAATAAGTGCTTGATAACGTCTCTGTAATGATAGGGGTTTGGAACAGATATAATTACATATTTTTTGCTGACTCTTTTTAATTCAGAGATAACTTTGTATGGACTGTGTATATGCTCTAGGACTTCTAAACAAAAGACATAATCAAATTCTTTGTCATTAAATGGCAGGGTTTGCTCATTCAAATCAACTTTAATGATGCCTGGCTGAGGTTTTATATCAACTGCCGTATATTCAGCATTATTAGGTAAGTAAGATTTTAATTCCATATCCCTACAACCAACATCTAGAACCTTACAGCTATCAGGAAATTTACACATTTTGATTATTTTTTTGAATCTTATCTTAAGACTCAGATCTTTGAAATATTTTGATATTTTAGATGGCATGTTATTGATTTTTATATAGTAAAGATTTATATTCTTTTTCATATAAGGTACCACATTCATCCCAACTGATTATTGTTTTATTTGCTATTTTAAGACTATTTTTAGAGAATTTTTTAAGTAAATTTGGGTTAGCTAAGATTTTTATAAGATTTTTATATATTGATTCGCTATCTCTTTTTTCAATAAAATAACCGTTGTAACCTTCAATTACTACATCTTCTGCCCACCCAACCTTAGTTGTTATTATGGGTAATCCACAAGAGAGAGCTTCTAATAACGCATTACCACCAGTTTCATTTAAACTAGGGAAAATGAATATATCAGATGCTAGAAGATATTTAAAAACAGATTTGTGATCTATAGACCCTTTAAATACAATTGAATTATCTAATGATAATTTATTTGTATTATTTTTATATAGATCTAAGTCATTACCTCCACCAATAACAATCAGTTTAATATTTTCAAATCTTTTATGTATTTCTAAAAAAGCATCAAAAAGATAATTAAAGCCTTTAATACCCTCTACCCTACCAACATATATTAATGCCTTTTCATTTGGTTTTATTTCTATGCTTTTTCTAATTGCACCTTTAGTAGCATTAATCTTAGGTTTATATAGACCATTCATTACAACAGTAGAATTTAAGTTATATTTTTTAAGA
>CAYHJT010000094.1:0-4367 GCA_964356985.1 Candidatus Woesearchaeota archaeon | reverse complement strand
AATTCATGAACAAATTACTGATGCTATTAAAATGGCAAAGCTCAAATTAAGCATTTTTCTTCTTAATGGGATTATAGACATGGATTTATACGCCTGCCTTGCCAAAATCAGACTTAAAATAACAAGCGATAAGGATGTCGATATTGAAGCTCCGACTAATCCATATGGCGGGATCAAAAATATATTGCCCACTAAATTGAAGATAAATACTCCAAGTAAGTCAAATAGAATAACTTTTGATCTTCCCCTCATAGCGATTAAATTATCAGAAACCCTGAAAATAGAATAAAACATTGCTCCTACGGCTAAGATCCTTAGAGAATTCTTAGCGGCTAGAAATTTAGCTCCAAATAAAATATTAATTATGCTTTCAGGGAACATTAATATTACTGCAAAGACAAATAAGTTTATAGCGAAAATCCATTTGCCAACCTGCTTGGACAATTGTTTGACCATTTCTTTTTTTCCTTTGGAGTATTCTCTGTTTATCAATGGGAAAAATAGCTGTAGAAATATCTGGGGTGCAAAGTTCAATAAAAATACTATTGGTTCTGCGGCATTGTATATTCCTGCGTCAGCTGTTCCTTTGAAATAACCAATCAACAACGTGTCTGTCCAGTAAAATATATTCCAGACTACTGCGTAAAATACTAATGGCCAAGAGTAAGTAAGTAATTCGCTGAATTGCTTAGATGTACTTTTTGAAATATCCTTACTTTGTCCACTTAACATCCCCGGATAAATTCTTGTAAAAAAGATAAAAGTAAGAAAGAAAGTTACAGATATTCCGATTAAATAAGAGAAGTATATTGCGCTTATCTTTAGTCCCAGTGAAATAAATAATAATAACAGTACTAACTTTGATAATCCTATGAAAAACTTATATATGAAATTATAAACGAATATCTTTTCATTTGCCTGTATGACTGAAAGGAAAATTTCCATAAGTACCGTTAATGGTACAGATATTGAGAAAAATTTCAAGAAGATTATTAATTGTGGTTCGTGAAATATTTTTATTGCTATAAATTCTGCAGAAAAGAATAAAATAAAAAATCCGGCTAAAGATGAAATTAATACTTTGCTAAATGACCCTTGGATAAACTCTTTTATTATATCGAACTTATTTTGGGATTTTAGTATTGGGATAAATCTCACAAGTCCTTGATTTAATCCTAATCCTGAAATAGTGATAAACCATCCAGTTACCATTACCGCTATTGTGAAAAGACCATAACCTTCTGGGCCAAAATTTCTTGCAATTATTATTTTGTAGATATATGAGAAGATTTTTGAGAAAATTACTCCTGCGAATACAATTATTGAGGATTTTGCGATTAAATTTAGGTTGTTACTAAAGTCTTTCTCCTTTATCCCATTCCCCATAAGTTTAGAGTGATAAAATATCTATTTAAATCTGTTTTGATTAGCCATATCTTTTTAAAGCGACAAATACAGAATTTAAAATGGGAAAAAACTTTGCGATAATTGGATGTGCAGGATTTATTGGGCCAAGGCATTTAAAGGCTATAAAAGAAACAGGCAACAATCTGATTGCAGCTCTTGACAAATCTGATTCTGTAGGAATACTTGATAAATTCTTTGATAATGTTGATTTTTTTACTGAATTTGAGAGATTTGATAGGCATGCTGAAAAATTAAAAAGATTAGGAGATAAAAATAAAATAAATTATGTTAGCATTTGCTCGCCTAATTATCTCCATGACTCCCATATACGCTTTGCTCTAAGAATTGGAGCTGATGCAATTTGCGAGAAACCTTTAGTGATTAATCCTTGGAATCTGTCAGCTCTGCAGAAACTTGAAGAAGAAACGGGAAAGAGAGTATATACGGTATTACAGTTGAGACTGCATCCCGCATTAAAAGAGCTTAAGAAATCGGTTGAAAATCAAAAAATCGATGCAGATGCTGGATTTTTGGATGATCGACGTGCTATGCACGATCGACATAATAAGAAGAAATACGATGTAGATTTAACTTACATAACTCCTCGCGGAAAATGGTATGAATACTCTTGGAAAGGAGACATCTCTAAATCAGGAGGGCTTGCTACAAATATTGGAATCCATTTCTTTGATATGTTAATCTGGATTTTTGGAAAGATAGTCAATGTTGAGGTTCATCACTCAGACAAGAACAAAATTGGAGGTTATTTTGAATTGGAGAATGCAAGAGTGAAGTGGTTCTTATCAATAGATAAGAAAGATTTGCCAAAAAACTATGCAAATCCATCATTTAGATCTATAAAAATAGATGGAAAGGAGCTTGAGTTCTCTGATGTTTTCGCGGATCTCCATACAGAAGTCTACAAAGAGATTCTTAATGGTAGAGGGTTTGGAATCAATGATGTAAGACCTTGTATAGAATTGGCTGACAAAATCAGACAGGCTAAGCCAGAAATAAAAGATGTAAACAATTTACATCCTTTCTTGCTAAACCATAAATCAAATGTTAAAGATGGATTATAAAATAAAAGAGCCTTGTGAAATAAGCGATTCTGCGATTATAGGAGAAGATACTAAAATCTGGGCTTACACAAAAATATTACCGAGAACTATTATTGGTAACGGATGTATTATCTCTAGTTTTGTTGAAATTGGCCCAGATGTAACTATCGGAAATAAATGCAAAATCCAGAATAATGTTTCGGTATATCGTGGTGTTACTCTTGAAGAAGGCGTCTTTTGTGGCCCATCTTGTGTTTTTACGAATGTCTTAAACCCGAGAGCACTTATTGAAAAAAAAGACCAATTTGGAAATACAATTGTAAAAAAGGGGGCTTCTATCGGAGCTAACTCCACTATTGTCTGTGGAAAACCAGAAAGTCCGAGATTTGTGGGAAAATATTCTATTGTTGGAGCAGGAAGCGTAGTAACTAAAGATGTTAAGGATTATGCTGTTGTGATGGGCAATCCATCAAAACAAACGGGTTGGGCGTGTATATGTGGAGAGGTTATTTCGAAAGAGTTGAATCAAATGGAAAATGATAAAATATCGTGCTTCAAGTGCAGTAAAGAGTATATTTTTTTAAATAATGGACTTATATGCTATAGTGAATAAAATGGAATTTTGCGATTTACACAAACAGTATATTTTATTGAAAGAAGATATTCACCAGAGAATAGATAAAGTTTTGGAACATAAAATATTCATCAATGGTCCTGAAGTTGAAGAGTTAGAAAACGCTTTGAAAAATTTTATAGGTTCCGCATATGCAATTGCCGTTTCTTCTGGGACTGATGGCTTATTAGTTGCATTGCTTGCTCTGGACATTGGAGAAGGAGATTATGTTATAACCACGCCATTTACATTTGCTGCAAATGTAGAAGCAATTCTTCTCTTGAAAGCAAGACCTCTTTTTGTGGATATAGATAGTAAAACTTATAATTTAGATCCGTTAAAGTTAAAAGAATTACTAAAAAGCCCTTTAGACCCAATTACAGGTCAGTTAATAGACATTAAGAAAATTAAAGCAATAATGCCTGTGGATTTGTATGGGCAACCTTGTGATTATGATTCTATAAACGAGGTTATTAAGAAACATGATATTTCCATAGTTGAAGATTTCGCTCAAGCATTTGGCTCATCTTATAAATGCAAAATGACTGGTACACAAGGCAAAATAGGAGTGACTTCTTTTTTTCCATCTAAACCCTTAGGCTCATATGGAGATAGTGGGATGATTTTTACAGATGACTCTTTTCTGGCAAATAAAATCAAGTTAATAAGAAATCATGGACAGAGAAAAAGATACGAACATGAGTTACTTGGCTCTAATTTTAGAATGGATACTATCCAAGCTGCGATAATGCTTTCTAAGTTTAGATTATTGAGTAAAGAGCTAAAATTAAGAAATGAAGTAGCTGATAGTTATACAAATAAATTAAGAAAGCTTGAAGGAGAAAATAAACTATTTTTGCCGTTTGTTGAAAAGCATTCAACTTCATCATTTGCACAATATACTATCCGCTTGAATGAACGTGAAAGACTTAAGGAATATTTAATGGCTGAAGGAATTCCAGTTGCAGTTCATTATCCTAAACCTCTTTATATTCAAAAAGCATTTTCTAAATTAGGTTATAATCAAGGAGACTTTCCAATATCGGAAAAAGTATCTAATGAAGTGATTTCTCTCCCTTTTGACCCTTACAAGACAGAAGAAGAAATTGAGTTAGTTTGCTCAAAGATAAATTTCTTTTTTAAAAATGTCAATCTACTTTCTTGAATAGGCTGAGATAGTTATACTTTCTAACGAACTCAAAACCTTCAAGAGATATCTCTTCGTTATCAGATATTGCGTAGATTATGCTATCGTAATCTGTTTCGTCGCTAAAAGATTTGCGTAT
>CAYHJT010000093.1:0-4389 GCA_964356985.1 Candidatus Woesearchaeota archaeon | reverse complement strand
GGATATCTCCATCCTTCATTCATGTAATAGTGAGCTGTAAAGTAAACGGGAGTTATTTTAACTAAAAAAATTAACTTTTCTTAATAGTTAGTTTTTTATCTTTGACTTCTGTTTCTAATTCTTGTCCTTCTTTCCATTCTAATTCTTTAATTGTTTCTGGAGAGACAACTATAACCCATTTAGCATATTCGGTGTTTCCCACCTTTCTAGAAAGTTGTTTTTGTAATCTCATAAAATAAGAAATATTGGCTTCTATTTAAATCTTTAGGTACCCACTAACAAATAGTAACTTAGGTACCGAAAGATATATAAACCATAGGTACCTAATTATATTATGAAAGAAATAGTTTGCCCACATTGTAAAGAAAAAAGTATTAAGAAAGATGGATTAAGAACAACAGAAAAAAGAGGAAAAATCCAAAGATATAGATGTAAGCTTTGCAATCATCGTTTTGTCGTAGATGATGGCTTTTACAGAATGAGAAATAATGAGAATATTATTACAATGTCAATTGATATGTATATTTCTAATTTGTCAAGCAGAAAAATGAGAAATCAATTATGCAGACATTTAAACACGAAAATAAGCCATATGAGTATTCTTGATTGGGTAAGAAGATATACATTAAAAGTCAGCAAGTTTGTTGATAAGTTAGGATATAATATGGGAAATAGTTTCTATGCTGATGAAACTTTGATTGATTGTGGAGGAAGAGATGATAGATTTTGGTGTTGCATTGATTGGGATACCCGATTAATTACTGGAATTCATTATAGTTTATCTGGTAATCCAATAGAAGCACAAAAATTCTTGTTTATATCAATTCAGAAAGGAAAACCAAAATTTATTCAGACAGACGGAGGAGTTTTCTATCCTAGGGCATTTAGAAAACTCTTTTATTCTAATAAGATTGGCGGTTTAACAATTGAGCATAAAATACAAAATGCAAGTGTTACTAAAATACATAATTACAGAATAGAAACTGTCTTTATGAAGATTAAAGACAGAGTAGATGATTTTAGAGGGCTAAAGGCATTATGGTCTGCGCCTATTCTGATGAATGCTTTGATTATTCAACATAATTTTATAGAAGCACATACTACTCTGGACGAGGTTCCATGCAATAGAGCTGGACAAGAGTTAAACTTGGGAGACAATAGATGGCTAGGATTGATTAGACTAGCAAGTAAAAAATAAACTTCTATAAACTGGGGCAGTTAAGCACTCTTTAGACTTGATTTTTTATTTTTCAAGATCTTTAATTGCCCTTTCTAAATTAATTCTTGCTTTTTCTTCGTATCTATGTCTAAATTCATCTGTCTGATAAATCTGAAGTCTATCTAAAAATCTTTGTAGAACCTTTTTTCTTCCTACTTTAAATTGATATTTTGGCATCCAAGAAAACTCTTGGAATATGCCTGTCTCGTATTCTTTAAACACATCAGAGGATTTTCCTAAAATTGAAAGATCTATATCCACTAAAATCTTTTGATCTATCGTTTTTGGAGTACCTTTATGTTTTGTTGCTAAAATGAGTCTAGATACAGCATGTATTAATTTATTACTTTTTCCATATTTACGCAAAACTGCATGTGACAGGGCGGCACTTTGTTTTTCATTATCAGTTCTTAAAGGATCATAAATTGCATCATGATACCAAATAGCTAACTCGACTGACTCTGGTTGCTCTACTTGTTTTTTAACCTCGTCAAATTCATTTAGACAGGATCTTATATGATCCAGGGAGTGGTATGCTCTCATTCTCAGTAATTGAAAAGTATTGTTATAACAATTTAAAAGATGATTAGAGGGATCATAATTGAATCCATATTTTCTGTATTGCTCAAGTAATTCTTTTATTGGAGGATAAATAAATTGAGAACCTGGACCTAGTACTCCATAAGGTAAGTCTCCATATTGAATCCAACTATCTCTATTTCCGTATAAACGAAAAAGAGTATATTGATCTATATGCTCTGTATAACACTGTTGTCCTATACGAATCCTCTTTTCATTTCCTAATCTTTTCCATAAATCATCCCATCTTTCATAAAGATTTTTTTGTTGTGATTCACTTCCACTTTTTGATGAGTCTATTCTTCCCAGACAGTTCCATACAGTTGATACTGCAGGGCCCACACTTTGCATTTCTAACCAATCATCGTCTTCATCATTACGCCTGCTAAATGGTCCTATTGTCATTTAAATTTCTCCAATTTTGAATTTTTTTCTGATTCTTCATAAGATAATATATCTTTACCAGCTTTATATAATCTAATTATAAAAAATAGCAAAAAAAGGTAAAATTTATATACTAATTACCTCTTTTTGATAATATGGACATAATAGATAAAAAAATACTATGTGAACTAGATATTAATTGCAGAACTCCTTTTAGTAAGATAGCAAAGAAATTGCGAATAGGGCGAAATGTATTAGATTACAGAATAAAGAAAATGGAAAAAGAAAAGATAATTACTAATTACATCTGCTCTGTCAATTTGGGAAAGCTAGGTTATAAGACCTATAAGGTTTATTATAAAATGAAATCTATGAACCCGGAGAAAGAAAAAGAATTTATAGATTTTATAAAAGATGAAAAGAGAGTTATTCATTTTATTAAAACAGAAGGATCATTTGATTTTGCATTTGTTATAATATCTCAAAATGTTAAAGAATTGGATTCTTTCTTAACTGAAGTTAAAACAAAATTTAGAGATATATTACACGACTATATTGTAAGTATTGTTGTATCTTCTAAGATCTTTAAGTTGCATAAGCTACTTTTAGGAGAAAAGCAGGAAATGATTAAATTTGATAAATATACAGAAGACCATAAAGAAATTGAACTAGATGATAAAGATAAAAAGATACTTAAATTTTTATCTCAAGAGGCAAAATTATCTTTGATAGATTTATCAGATAAAACAGGTTTTACCTTAGATACCGTAAAGTATAGAGTAAAGGATTTAACTCAAAAAATAGTTAGTTCATTTAGAATCATTGTTGATATGAACAAGATGGGTTATTTTCATTATGTTGCTATGCTTAAAATTAGAAATGCTTCTTCTAAAGAGGAGGAGGATTTAATTTCTTGGTGTGCTAATAGAAAGAATGTTATGTATATTACAAAAAGAATTGGAACTTTTGATTATGAAATTAATGTAGCTATAACCGATATCAATGATTTAAACTCTTTCTTTTCTGAAATAAAATCTAAATTTGGAAATATAATTGATTCTCACGAATTAATAATAAATAGCCGGTTGCTTAAATTGAATTATCTTCCACTATAAGACAATATATTGTTAATTTCTCTCTAGATCCTTCCTAGACAAAAATAAGCATTTAGCTCCCTTTAACTTTACAGCCCACTCTTCACCCCACTAAACTATCCCAGCTCTTTTCTTTTAATTCCTTGGAATTAAATAGACTTTCAATTTCTTGATTTATATCTTTTATTGCATTTTCATCTTGAATTTTTATTATTGTTTCATAGTGTGTCTTGAAAGCTGAATATGTGAAGTTGGCAGAGCCAAGATAAAGAATCTTTTCATCAATTAAAAATATCTTTGGATGAATAAGATTTGTGCTTTGAGGATTTATTCCTGATTTGCTATCAAATACTTTTAATCTGAAGATTGGAATGTAATCATAAGTATTTTTATAATCATCTATTAGATATTTTGAAAGAAAGATAACTATTGTTAGGATTAATAATACAATTGGAATATAAAGTGAGAAAACTGCTAAGGGAAGAGATACTATGAATATTGATAAAGATATTAAAGCTAACCAGGACATTGTTTGTTTTGTTTTATTAACTTCTGGATTGATGGTTTCTTGTTTTTTTATTATATCCGATGGTTTAAAGTCAGACCAATTATTTGTTTCAAGATTATCGCATGTAATAAGAGTTATCTGTACTCCCCTATTATGAAGATGAATTAGTTCTTTGGTATAATCTGGACTTAAGTAGAGACTAACTAGTTTAACAGATGTTTTAGCATTTTTTATGACATTCAATATCTCAATGCCTTTTCCTCTGCCTAATTTTATTATTGTGTTTTTGCTAGAAGTTTCCATATAAGAATAAAAGATTACTTAGATTTAAGATTTGTTATTATTTAATATCTAACAATCTTTCAATTTCTAATTAGGATTTTCAATTAACTTCTGCATTATTCAAATAAAATTAATATGCTGTCTTTTTCTTCTTTTTTAAGACTAAATTACCTTTTTCTACTTTCATCTCTAATTCTTCTCCTTCTTTAATTCCTGCTTCTCTTACCATCATTGGAGGAACATTAACTACATATTTGTAATAGTCTTTGTCTTTGTATTTTCTTAAGAATCTTTTCTGAAGTTTCATGGATTAGATAAGAATG
>CAYHJT010000092.1:0-4392 GCA_964356985.1 Candidatus Woesearchaeota archaeon | reverse complement strand
AAAAGTAATAAAAGATAAAACAACTCCTGCTGCAATCCCAAATATTATTATGAAAATATTTGCATTAACCCTTAAAGACAAAAATATGAAATATATTGACAAAATGTCTCCTATATTTTTTAATAGCATTAATATAAATGGTAAAAGAAATAATTTTTTATTTTTGTTTATTATTGATGATCCTTCATAAAATTCTGACAGTAGTTTTTTTATTGGGTTATCAGTTAATTTAGCGTGAAATATCTTATTTATTAAATCCTTAATTTTTATTATGATAGATAGTAGTTTATTTTTGTTTTTTAATAATAAATATGATAGATAAATTATTATCAAGAAAATAGCTATAAATGACGTCATTATTAAATCTACAATATTTAGTTTAACTGTTGCTAAAAACCATATTAAAGCTACGAAGAATATTGACATAAATGAAGAGAGTAAGGCGAGTGTGTAGATAGTGATTGTGCTTATTATTTTTCCTTCTTCAACATTATGATGATTTTTCAATGAATGAAATATTGCGGTATGTCCAGCTATACCCATTGAAGGAATTAGACTGTTTAAAGAGGTCATTACTATGCTCAACCTAAAGAACTTGAATAAGCTTACATCATATCCTATAGACTTCAATAAACTCTTGTAAGCCATAGATATCATCAAAAAACTAAAGCAGATAAATATAATCGGCAAAATCAATAATTTAATATCTGCCTTTAATATCAAATAAAATACTTTTTTTATTTCATCATATTGTGTGATAAAAGCTATTATTATCAAGCTAATAAACAACAAATAAAAATATTTGATCCATTTTTTCATTAATATTTAAAATAAATATCAGTTTATAAAAATATCACTTATAACAAAATATTTAAACAAACTAAATTTAATTATAAAATATGAAAAAAGATGTGCAGAAAGAACCTAAGCTAAAGAAAGGTTCTTTTTCTAATAATAAAAAGACAGATAAAAGTCTAAAAGATTCTATAAAAAGTGGTATTGCTTATGGATTTAATGATGGAACTACTAATTCTTACATTTCACCTTATGCCTTAGCACTAGGAGCAAATAACAATCATATTGCTATGCTGACATCAATTCCTAACCTATTAGCGCCTTTATCAGAACTAGGCGCCATGAAGGCAATGCACAAATTTCACAGTAGAAAAAAAATAATAATTTTTAGTGCATTACTACAAACATTGATGATTATACCTATGATGATAATTCCCTTCTTTTTATTAGATAAGGGTCCTTTGGTATTGGTGTTTTTCTTTTCTGCTTATGCAATATTTGGAACTTTTTTTGTACCTGCTTATGATTCCTGGATGGGTGATTTAGTTCCTGAAAATATTCGTGGAAGGTATTTTGGAAATCGTTCTAAGATAATCGGATTTGTTTCATTGACAGTAATGTTAATTTCTGGATATTTTTTAGATTTATTTGATAAAGGAGTATTTGTAGGATTTTTCGTATTATTCATAATAGGAATAATTGGCAGATTAATGTCATTGTATTACACTGCAAAAATGCATGAACCAGAGTTTACACTAAAGAAAAAATTTCAATTTAGCTTTTTTGAATTTGTTAAAAGAATGCCATTCAATAATTTTGGAAGGTTTACAATTTATATTGCTTTGATGTATTTTGCAGTTTATGTTGCAAGCCCTTTTTTTACAGTATATATGCTTAAAGATCTTCATCTAAGTTATTTAAAATATACAATACTTACAATTGGTTCTGGTTTGGCAACATTGATCGGATTGCCCTTGTGGGGGAAATTCTCTGATAAATATGGTAACATAAGGAGTTTGAAAATAACTGGATTTTTAGTACCAATAGCGCCTTTATTGTTCTTATTTTCTCCAAATTATTATTACTTGTTGTTTGTTCAAATATTCTCCGGATTAGCATGGTCTGGATTTAACTTATCTGCTGCTAATTTCTTGTTTGACTCAACTACTAAGCAAAGAAGGCCTGCATGTGATGCATATTCAGCAGTGATATTTGGATTGACAATATTTTTAGGAGCTAGTTTAGGGGGTTATTTAGCAACCAATTTAACAATAAGTTTCATGAACAAAATGCTTTTCATATTCTTAATGTCATTCATATTAAGACTGATTATGTCATTAGTGATGTTGCCTTTCGTTAAAGAAGTTAGAGAAGTAAATAAAAGACCTTTGATGGAAATAATTGGGTTTGGACATAAAGGATTGTTACATAAAAGATAATTATAATATAAATTATAAAAAGAAATGACTATTAAGAAATAAAAAAAGTTTATATACTAAAGTTTAGATTTCATAGGGAGAGGTGATAATATGGCCGATACCATAATACTGTTGCTTTACATTTTATTAGGGGCAGTAGTTGCAGTTATATATTCATTAAGAAGAATATTCTTACTTGAAAATAAAATAGAGCAACTAGATGAAAAGATAGAAAGAATGATTGAAAAAATAGTTTCAAGGAAAAGAAAGTAAATTTCTTTTCGCTTTACTTCTTTAATATTTCTTGATTTTTATAGTAATAAATGAGCGCCGAGGCCAGGATTTGAACCTGGAGGTCCTTTCGGACATAGTTGTCTTGATGAAATTCGAGACTATTGCCTTGACCGGATTAGGCTACCTCGGCTCCAAAGTATTTAAAAAACTTAGTAATTTACTCTTTTTTAATGTTACCTAAGTACCATATTTTATATGGAGCAATATTTGGAATAGTCATTATCCCATTTATAGGAATTTTAAATTCTACAATAGTATTTTTAGCATCCTTCTTAATTGATAGCGATCATTACCTTAGATATGTTTGCGTGACTAGGGATTTTTCTATAATCAACTCGATAAGATACTTCTATGACAAGTCTAAAAAAAGACTTCATGAATTATATATATTTCATACAGTAGAATTCTGGCTTTTGCTGTTGTTATTGGGAGTTTATAGCGAAATATTCATCTATATATTATTGGGAATATTATACCACATGGCATTTGACTTTATTGACATGTTCAAGAAAGGATATTATAATGTAAGAATATACTCTGTTCTTCTTTGGATGATATTAAAAATATAGAAATTTAACTTTTTAGTAGTGAGATATATTTAAAATTATTAATATGCTTTTAATTATATGAAAGAAACATTATTAATTTTAGCAGCAGACCATAGAAATCATTTGAAAAAAGAGATATTGCATGTTAAAAATGAACTTTCTGAAAAACAGTTGGAAAAATTAAAGGATTTTAAATCAATCATATTTGAAGCATTCAAATTATCATTAGAAAATGGGGCTAAGAAAGATGAATGCGGATTTCTAATGGATGAAGATTATGGGGATAAATCATTAAAATTGGCCAAAGAATCTGGAATAATAATTATTTTACCTGTAGAAAAATCTGGTATGAAAACATTTGAATTTGAATATGGCAAAAATTTCATACAGCATATAGAAAAATATAACCCAGAATATGTAAAGGTCTTGATACATTACAATCATGATAATATTGAAGGTAATGAAAAAACTCTTAAGAATTTAAGAATACTAAATAATTATCTTGTCAACACAAACCATAAATTCTTATTAGAAATGCTAGTTGATCCTACGCAAGAACAATTGAAAAAATATGGTAAATCTAATTTTGATACTAAAGTGCGCCCAGTGCTAACCGCAATGTCAATACATGAAATAAATCGCGCAGGGGTTAATCCATACATATGGAAACTGGAAGGATATGATAGAAAAGAAGACATTGATAAAATAAGTAATGCTGTAAATGGAGATTCTAAAATAGTTATACTTGGTAGATCAGAATCAATGGATAAAGTGCTAAAATGGATCCAAATAGGAAAACAAAATGATAAAGTTATAGGGTTTGCCGTAGGCAGAACAATCTTCATGAAACCATTAGTAGATTATAATAGCAAAAAAATATCCAGAGAAAAAGCAGTAAAGGACATTTCTAGAAATTATTTAAAAATAATTGATTACTATAAGAATTCTAAATAGTTACAAATATTGTTAGCACATAGATGAATAAGAATCCTAATATTGTAGCAAATAATACGTTGAATGAATTATATTTTTTATGAGCTTCAGGCAATAAATCTGAAGCTCCTATGTAAATAAAGAATCCGGCGACAAACGCTAGGATATATCCCAATATAGATTCTGGCAAACTTATAAAATTTGCTAGAAATATACCTATAATCGGAACTATTGCAGAGATTATTAAAAATATCCAAGATTTTTTACTTGAGTTTTTATGGTGCAACATCAATGATACTAAACCTATGCCATCTCCAATCTTATGAGTGATAACTGCCAAAGATACAATTAAGGCAATTTTGACACTAACTGCAAAGGCTAACCAAATAGCTAAACCATCTAAG
>CAYHJT010000091.1:0-4415 GCA_964356985.1 Candidatus Woesearchaeota archaeon | reverse complement strand
TTGAAAGCTGTATGAACTAAATCAACTGTATCTGCCATTGTTGGTCTTTGATAGCCATCTCTAGCTATTGAGTCTCCAACAACAAAATAAGTATTTGGTCCATAAGATGGAGCTACAAAAGTTAAAGTTTTTCCATTATAATTAGTATCTAGTTCTGTTCTACCTTCTCTTATTACTAAAGGTCTAGTTTGTATTTTTGTCATTTTTATTATTCTAATTTTTAATATGATATTAACTGGAAGAAAGATTTATAAAGGGATTTATTTCGCTTTGAAAATTTAATTAACAATAAATGAAACATATTTAAACAGTAAATCTAGATTATTTTTATGAGAACATTCATAGCAATAGATTTGCCTTTGGAAATGAAAGATCAAATTTATACTATACAGGCAGATCTCAAGAATCTTGGTATTAAAGCGACATATCCGCATAAGAAGAATCTAGAGATAACTCTAGCGTTTCTTGGAGAAAAAGAAGAGTTAGATATTCAAGAAATAATTGATAATCTAAATCTTGTCAAATTTCAGAAGTTTGAGATAGAAATAAAAGATATGGGGCATTTTCCAAATGCATATCATATCAATAATATCTGGCTAAGCATAGAATCCGATAAGCTAACAAGATTACAAGATTTAATTTGCAAAGCCATAGATTTTAAGATGGATAAGCCGTTTGATCCACATATTACGCTTTGCAGGATTAAAGAGCATCAATATATGGAAAATATTCGTGGATATATGTCAAAAAATAAAAGCATAAAAATAGGAAAGTTTACAGCGCATAGTTTTGTTCTCAAGAAAAGCACGTTGACAAAAGATGGTCCAAGATATGAAGATATACAAGAATTTTGGCTTGATTAGATATCTATTACAACTCTAGCAACATATCCCTTAGGATTTTTCTTTATCTCAAACATGTGCTTTGTTACAGCTTTAATGTCATTCCTTAGCTCGAATTTCTTATAGTCGATTTTATTTCCAGAACAGTCAGCAATTATAGAAAATTTCTTTCCTTGCTTTACATTGATTTTGTATTTAGAAAAAAGAAATCCATCAGTATCTTTAATAAACAATAATTCTGACAAGAAATCATACAACAAATTCTCAAGAGTATCTGATTCTAATTTTATTTTCTTCTTGATTTTTGGTTTGACTTCTTTCAAGTTAACCATACAGTCAGTCATAGCCAAGCCACAATTCTCAAATAATTCATTAATATCTTTACCAAAAGCCTCAAAGCATATATCTGCTATAGCTACATCTTCTAAATATCTAAATTTCATAATAAGAAAAAGTTAAATTATTTATTTAAAACTATTCTTTTTCAGTTTTGGCTATTTTTTTTAATTTTAATTTTATCAGAAGCTACTAATTCGTCTATTATTACATGTCCTGAATATTCATCTTCCATAATCTTATGGGATTTTGTTATTTCAAATTTTTGCTTGAATACTGGAGCATCTAATACAAAAGAATCCATATAGCCGCCTTCAAATCCGATGTGGAACCCGTATTTTAAAGAGTCTTTTTTCAATTCTTCAAAGTTATCTTTATTTATCTCGCGGCCGAGCCATTTCTTTCCGCCATCTGTAGCAACCTGAGTAATCATGATTTTATAGTCATCTTGAAGCATTTGCTCGATTAATTTATCGTGATCATGTCCAGCGTGAGCTGCAAAAACTTCTATTCCAAGAGCATGCATTTCATCTTGTAAGCTCTTTAATTGTGTTAATTGTAATCCTGTGCCGCCAAGTACTAAAGCATCTACTTTATGGTTAACAATAAAATCTCTTATCAATTCTGCTTCTTTCTTAGCATCTGCTACATCGCAAGTAATCAAAAAATGTTTTAATCCCATGGATTCAGCTTGTTTTGGAGTATTTTCTACAGTAGCATAATGGAACAAGAAACAGTCTGTTCTTGTAGGTTTGACTGATAGCAAATATTCTATTTCCCAGTCTCTGTGTTTTGCATATTGAACGGCAAAGGTTGAGTCTTTTCCGCCTGAATACATTATTGCGACTTTCATAAGACTTGAAAAAAATCGTAGCTTTATAAATATTACTGTTGCTTGTTATTAATTATAAAACCTAAATTTTAAATAGTTATAGATCTTATTAGGAAAAATGGGCAAAAATACTGATAAGTTTATTTATTGGACACCTAGAATTTTATCAATAATGTTTATACTGTTCTTAGCATTGTTTTCTCTGGATGTTATTTCTTCTAAGTTAACATTCTGGCAAATATTGAAAGGAATGCTCATGCATAATATTCCAGTTTTTATCTTATCGATTCTTTTATGGATATCGTGGAAGCGTGAAATAGTCGGGGGGTTTACTTTCATTTTAGCTGGAATTTTCTATATTATACAAATGCTAATGAATGCATTAACATATAATTTTGAATGGTATATGATTTCTTATTCCATTATAATTGCAGGTCCAGCATTTTTCATAGGAGCCTTATTCTTAATTGGTTGGGAAAAAAGAAGAGATAGTAAGAGATAATTTTACTAGATTTTATTCCAAAGGTACAAGTTTACTGCCATAGTATCGTAATCGGTTATGTTTGACGCTATGACTATTGATCTTGCATAAACACTTTTATCTAAAGGGGTGCTAGGATCTAAGCAAAAATCTTTTGAGCAAAGCGTGACATTATATCCATATCTATCGCCAATGCTTTGGTTTACCATTAAATTTATGCAGTCTACATTTTTATTCAGCACACAAGACCTTAGAATATTGGATTCTTGGATTTCTTTCATCAATGAATCTTGAGTTAATTTAATGTAATCTGGAGCTGCGGCATTAACCCTTGGTTTTATTCCAACTAATATTGAAGAAACTGCTAAATAAATTATTAGCAATGCTACAACAGCTTCAAGTGTTTGAAGGTATCCTTTCTTGTTTATTACCATGTTCTTATGTTAACTGTCACGGGTCTTCTAGTGCTATTATCATACAATAAATATGCAGAGTATTGCAAGACATAAACTTGTTTATCTTCTGTGGGCTGAACATTGTCATAGCTGTAAAGAACATTATTCATTTGTGGGTCATATATGAATATTGAAAAATCATTATAAGTAGGAATTTTTAATGTGTCTTTCAAGATATTATAGCTAGGTAAGTTATTGAACTTGTCAACGGATATGCCGGTGATTTGGTCGCTCAATCCTATCTGATATGTATTTTGTGCAGGATTATCTAAAGTAATGCTAGGATTGTTGTTATTGTTAAAATTAAATTGATCAGAATATAGTATGTAATAAATGTGTTTTTTATCATCAGGAATTGTATCCGAGAATTGTATTATTGGAACAGTTGTTAATGAATTAATGCTAAGTTGTTTGTCATTAAAATGATAGTCTACAAGTTTTATATTTCTAGGGTTATAGTTAAATGGAAACTGTATTTGGTAATGAGTGGGGGTGTTTCCCGGAATATTGGATATAAAAAATGGATGTCTGTAAATTGTATAAGAAGTGTAATTTTCAAATCTATATCTAATATCTGGTAATATCAATGAGCCGGTGTCTTCTGTTTTGATTCCTTGTCTCATCAGCACTAATGCTATAATGATTCCTAATAAGAATATCCCGACGCTAACGGCAACATCGACATAGCTAAATCCTTTCTTGTCCATTTAGCCACTGCTCCTGAAAAATGTTATTACAAGATAAGAGACAATAACCAATATGGCAGAATGTTTTAATCCTAATTTTGCGCTGCCTTCTGCAAATTTTCCTATCATCAAACCAGCAAAAAATCCCTGTATCAATATCATCCCCAAGAATATGTTCTGAAAGTTTAGTATTGATCCTGAATTATTAACTGTTGATACTTTACTTATATCTCCGGATAGCGCAGACCCTAATCCAGAAGATACTGTTAATGTGATGTCTCCTAGCTGGGGCAATAATTGCTGCTGAACTATCAACATTATAGCAATGAATATGAAGAAAACAAAATAGCCTTCTATCATCTGCGAATACGCAGAGGATTTTCTTTCATCCCTTATTTTTTTTATTTGTGAGACAGAATTTGCAACGGCTCTTAGTACTTCATCTATATTGCCACCAGAGCGTTCAGCTTCCATTACTATTGCTATCGATCTTAATATTACTCGATTTTCTGTGCTGTTGGCGAAAATCTGAAGGGCTTCTCGCAAGGGCATTCCCCATTCAAGGTTATAGGAAAGTTTTTTTACATAAGGATTTAAATCTCCATAATCAGCCCTAGAAACTTGCTGGATTGCTTTTGGTATTGGGATTCCGGATTTTACAGTCTCTACCAATGCTCTTACGAACTCGAGAAATTTAACTTCTATCTCCTTCTGGCGATTGTTCTCTCTAAGGAAATCAAGCCAAAATTGCGAAGCTGCTATTAATAATCCAATTACTATAAA
>CAYHJT010000090.1:0-4419 GCA_964356985.1 Candidatus Woesearchaeota archaeon | reverse complement strand
TAGATTTCTCATATAAACTAAAAGCCTCGCTAGAATTAGAAATAATACTCTTTCCAATAAATTGTGCTCTTATCATTTAAAAATCAGCAAATCCAATTATTTAAATCTAATATTCGTCTTCATCATTTCCAAAAAGTTCTTTCCTAAATTTATACAATCCCTTAATTGCCTCTGGAGGGAAATATCTTCCCTGATTGAAACCTGTCTCAACAAATTGAAAGCCAAGCCTCTCTTCTATACCTTCTGAATTAATAAGCGGATAAACCTTGCTTACATTTACCCCTAAACCATCTGCAACCTGAGTCATCGTAAAATATTTCCTTTGACTTGTATTCCTTGGTTTTACATTCTTCAAGAACTCTCTAGCATTTTTATATATCATAAAAGAGCACTAAAATCAACTAATTTAAACTTTATTATGATTGAAATTACTTGTAGTGTCCGGAAATTATTTCGCCAGACACTAGGATTTATACAACACAGCATTGCAATCGAAAGATTTATAAATAAGCATATCTTACAATAAGAAAGTAAGAAACAGGAGAGAAAAAACAAAATGGCAGTTGAAATGGTAAAAATGTCTTCAAAAGGACAGATAGTAATACCCAAAGATATAAGAGCAGAGATATGCGCTTCAGAAGGAACTATGTTTGCGGTAGTTAGTGGAAGAGACAGCATAGTTTTAAAGAAAGTTGCAACACCTTCAAAAGAAGAGCTAATCTGCGAACTTAGAGAGATAGCAAAAGAAGGAAAGAAAAGGTTAGAAGAAAAGGGTATTAAAGAAGCAGATATACAAAGCATAGTAGAAAAATCAAGAAAAAGATGATAACAAAAATTGTATTTGACACAAATGTGTTAATATCTGCTACCTTATGGGACAATAGTGTGGCTCAGAAATTTTTGTTTAAGTGTATAAAAGAAAATGTCCAGATTTTCTCCTCTCAGGAGATAATTGAAGAATACAAAGAAATTCTAGCAAGAGATTTTGATTATGAAGAACATGAAATAGGAGAAATACTTGAAAGAGTTCTTCAGTTTGTGACCTTAATAACTCCAAATAAAAAGATAGATGTTATCAAAGAAGACTTTGATGACAATAAAATTATTGAATGTGCTGTTGAATCAAATGCAGAGTATATTATTTCCTATGATAAACACCTTTTGAAGCTTAAAGAATTTCAAGGAATGAAGATAATCAGACCTGAAGAAGCATTGGCTCTTTTTTAAAATTATCCACTCGGCAACGCAGGAGGTTGTGGTATCGAACTTCCTCCTAGAATTCCGCCGTCACTTCCGCCTGAAAGCAAGAAATAAAGCCCTAATCCAACAATTATGATAATTAGGATTATTAAAATCCAAATCCATGCGCTCATTCCTCTTTTTGATTTCATTTTTTATTGAGCCCCCATTCTACAATCATCTTTAACTTTTATAACTAGTTGAAGTCCAGAAGCAGATGCTTCTCCAAGCATACGTCTGTCATCAAGAGAATTTTCTAAATTAATCCATTGAGTTACGCCGTCCTCTTCTGCATAAGTATAAACAGCTTCATAAAAACAATTTCCTTTAAGATCATTTATAGACTTCTCATTCATTTCTGGAGAAACTGGGATAAAATTCCATCCTTTAATTATATCTCTACTAGATAAGGATGGATAATCTGGAGAATTATATTTGATGCTGTATGTTCTTTCAGAATATACCCACATAACCGATGTTGGTGTTTCTTCAGGAGGATTGAAGTTTTTATATTCCCCTGTTTGTTTTGTTCCTTCTTTTCCATAAAGTAATACATAATTCTTGGCTATAGAATCATAAACATAAATAAGTTCTATAGAACTCTTTATTTCTTCGGCAGAAATACCTTGTGAATTAGAACCTTCTCCAATTATTTGAGAAGGGTCTTTTAACCCATAAGCAAGATTCCATCCTTTACTAAGAGAAAAATTATCAATTGTTGTTTGTTGATTTGGTTGAGCAATCACAAATCCCAAAACTCCAACTAAAACCATAATAACAATTGGCATCAATAGTTTTTTATTCATACAAAAATAACGCCCCCCTTTAAAAAGCTTGCTTTTAAACGGCTTTACGACTCTATCGTAAAGCTATAACAGAATACTTTACGATGCCATCGTAAAGTTTATAAATGAAAGATGTGTTAATTAAACATGGATGAAATAGAGTCTGAGTTATATAAGCAAAATCCATGGTGGGAGCACAAATTTGAAGAAAACAGCATTGAAAGAGAGATTTACCTAAATGCAATTTTTGATAATATTAAGACTAAAGAAATTATATTTTTGACCGGGTTAAGAAGAATAGGAAAAACAACTATAATGAAACAAACTATAAAACAATTAATAGAAGATAAAATAAAACCACCCGATATTTTCTTCTTGAGTTTAGATTCTTTTAACATATTAAATTATTCAATACACCAATTAATAGAAGAATATAGAAAGATTCATAAAAAAGCAACATCAGATTTCTTTTATCTCTTTTTAGATGAGATTGCCTCTAGGGAGAATTTTGATCTGGAATTAAAAAGCTTATATGACAATGAAAATATGAAAATAATTTGCTCATCTTCTACCGCCAGTTTAATGAGGGACAAAAAAGCTTATTTAACTGGAAGAACAAAAACAATAGAAATTATGCCTCTAACTTTTTATGAATTCTTGCAGTTCAAAGACGCCAAAATAGGAAAAGCCGATAAGGCAAAATTAGAAAGTTATTTTAAAGACTATCTAAAAATTGGAGGAATTCCCCATTATGTTTTAACAGAAGACAGGACTTATTTAAATGAGCTAATAGAAAGCATAATTTACAAAGATATAATTGCTTATTATAAAATCTCTGCAGAAAAAGCAGTAAAAGAATTGTTTATACTGCTCTGTAAAAGGGTGGGAAAGCCGACAAGTTATAATAAACTAGCAGAGATTCTGAAAATTTCCGTTGATAGCGTTAAAAGATATATTGGTTATTATGAAAAGGCGTATTTGTTTTATATAGTAGACAGACATTCAAAATCATATAATGAAAGAGTTACTTCTCCAAAAAAGATATATATTGGGGATGTAGGCATAAAAAATCTTATAACAGAATTCAAAGATCTCGGAGCAAGTTATGAAAATCTTGTTTTTCTAAATATCAAAGATCAAAATCCCTCTTATTATCTAAAGGATTCAATTGAAATAGATTTTATAACAAAAGATTCTATTATAGAGGCCAAATACAATCAGGAAATGAAAGAAAAACAGCTTGAGATATTTAACTCTCTTAAAGCAAAAAATAAAATAATTGCCAATGGTTATGAGTTTTTTGTAAGATAGAAAAAAGATTCCAAGCATAAATTTTTATCATAATCGTATTTTGGCTCTTTTCCAATTGTCCCAGCGAATTTATTTCTAAAATAATATTTATGAATTTGAAAATCTTCAAACTTGTTTTTAGATAAAATTTTCTTTACCTTACGTCATCAATAGTTAAAGGAATATTCTCTTTTTTAAAATTATCCCGCAGGCAATCCAGGTGGCTGAGGCACTGAACTTCCTAGAATTCCGCCATCACTTCCGCTCGTTAGCAAAAAATAAATTCCTATTCCAACAATTAAGATGATTAGGATTATTAAAATCCAAATCCATGCGCTCATTCCTCTTTTTTGTTGCATCATTTTAATTTTAGTTTGGTATTGAAGGTGGTGTCTCTATTATTGATCCTGTTGAGAGCTTACATTCTCCAGATGCTTTTATCACTAAACCTGTTCCGCCCATACTGCTTTCAAAATCTGGATCTTGGTAAAAGTCAGCCCACTGATTAGCAGGCGCTACATCCCAAAAATATGCTTTTTCTATGTTACAAGTTCCTTTGATATCATTAAGTTGCTTTCCATAAAATTCAGGTGTAATAGCAACAAAATTCCAACCAGCGTATAAAATATCTCTATCAAAAACATCATCATTTCTATATTTGTATTCTATAGTCCCAGATTTATCAACATAAACCCAAAAAGCCCGTGTAAGAAGTTCCCCATCATCATATTTTATTTCAGCTCTTGGGTATGTTCTTGCATATTTTTTTGTCTTAGAATCAAAAGCGTATATTGCTTTAATATTAACACTAGAAATATCGCCCCCTGTAATAAAATCCGGGGTTGCAAAACCGCTTAATAGATTCCATCCTTGATAAACAGGAATTGATACTTGGTAATCTCTGTCGTTTATCTTAGTCATTGTAATTGGCTCTGCAATCACAAACCCCACAATTCCAACTAAAACCATTAAACTCATCAATAAAATGATTTTTCTATTCATACTCTAACAACGCCCCCCCCCCTTTAAAAACCTTGCGGAAACCAATCTCTTGTGAAATACTAACACTTTTTTCACCGAACTAATTCCTTTGGCACTTCAAACT
>CAYHJT010000089.1:0-4463 GCA_964356985.1 Candidatus Woesearchaeota archaeon | reverse complement strand
TTAGATTTTTTCTCTTATTCTTAGAATTAAAAACTTATTTAAATTTTTTAATTAATATTCCATTACTGCAGAGCCAAATTTATATCCGCCACCAATTGCAGTCATTAAAACTAAATCTCCTCTTTTAACTAAGCCTTGTTTTACATATTTATCAAATGATCTTAAATTGGATGGAGCACTTGGATTTCCTTCATTAACAATTGTTACTAATGTTCTATCCATAGGAATTTTTAAATATTCAGCAGTTTTTTCAATAATTCTTAAGTTTGCTTGATGAATATTCAAAAATCCTCTTTCTTGAATTTCTTCCAATTCAAAATCGCTTTCTTCAATTGCCATTATACCTGCTCCACACATAGAATTAACAGCATTCTTGAAAACATTTTTTCCAGATCCCATTATTATGCACCCAGAATTTCTTCCATCTAATTTAACTCTTGGGTCATTAGGCATATTCTCTGTTATAGTAATACTTTTAGAATAACTCGCGCCAACATAAGGCATAGAACTTATTCCTTTTTCATTATCTGCGCCTAGAACTACTGCACCAGCAGCATCTCCTAATAAAATAAAAGTTGTGGGGTCTCTGTTTAATCTTTTATGCAATGTTTCTCCTGCTACAAGTAATATTTTTTTGTGAATTCCATTTGCAATAAATGGATAAGCTAAATATAAGCCATATAATGATCCAGCACAAGCAGCATCAAATGTAAACCCAGGAATATTAGAATTTCCTAAACGATGCGATATTTCTATACTAGGATCAGGAATAATAGAATCTCCGGTTTCACTTACAGATATAATAAAATCAATATCATTAATTGTTAATTCAGCATCTTCTAATGCTAATCTAGACGCTTCAGTCATCATGTCTTCTGTAGTTTCATCTCTTGTCCAGCGTCTTTCTTTGATTCCAGTAAGTTCCTCAACCCAATCAGAAAAGCACAATGGTGTTCTAGATGGGTCAAAGC
Organism: Candidatus Woesearchaeota archaeon; assembly: GCA_964356985.1. Classification (GTDB taxonomy): domain Archaea; phylum Nanobdellota; class Nanobdellia; order SCGC-AAA011-G17; family JAGVZF01; genus CAYHJT01. Next base: position 3,492 of record CAYHJT010000089.1, on the reverse strand, counting down.
CATCACCAATCATTAATTCTAGATCTTTATTTGTTATAATTTCTTGACCAGTAACGCTTCCAGTCCCTAGAAAACGCATATTTTTCATATTTTTCAGATATATTTTTCATATTTAAATATGATTATGATGTAATTCTTATTTTTATCTAGCTAATTTTCCAACTTAAATTGAAAAGCTTTTTAAATTTGTGACTTTACACAATCCTATGGAATTTATATCTATAAAAGAAGCTATATCAAAAGGCAAGGGAAAAGTTTCTATTCATGGTTGGGTTTATCGAGAGAGAAAACAAAAAGATAAAGTATTCTTAGTTGTCCGAGATTCTTCTGAAATCATTCAATGCATTGTATCTAGTGATAATCCTGATTGGGATGATGCTAACAAATTATTGATTGAATCTTCTCTAGAAATCACTGGTGAAGTTTATGAAGATAAAAGGGCTCCTACAGGCTATGAAATAAAAGTAGAAAAAATTCATGTTATTCATTTCGCTGAAAAATTTCCAATAACGGAAAATCAAAGCGTGGAATTCTTGGCTGATATGCGCCATTTATGGTTAAGAAGCAGGAAATTAACTTCTGTATTAAAGATAAGAAGCACAATATTTGATGCAATTCATGATTATTTTAAATCCAAGGAATTTTATGAATACCAGAGCCCCATATTTCAGCCAACTCAAGCAGAGGGCGGTTCAACAGTATTCAAGGTAAAATATTTTGGAGATAATATGTTCTTAGCTCAGACTTGGCAATTGCAAGCAGAGCCGGCAATATTTGCTCTAGAAAGAATTTATACGATTGCTCCATCATTCAGGGCTGAAAAATCTAAAACTTCTAGACATTTGACAGAATATTGGCATGCTGAAATGGAATATGCTTGGGCAGATTTCGACGGTTTACAGGATCATATGGAATCTTTGATTAAACATATCGTAAAAAAAGTTCTTGATACTAATAAAGATGAATTAAAGATTCTAAATAGGGATATTTCAAAATTAGAGCCTACATTGCATAAAAGATTTCCAAGAATGACTTATGATGATGCATTAAAACTTTTAGAAAAGAAAAAAGTTCACATTACTTGGGGTAAAGATCTCAGGACTGTAGAAGAAGATTCTCTTAGTGAAATGTTCGACACACCAATATTAGTAACTAGATATCCTAAGATAGTCAAAGCATTTTACATGAAAGAAGATCCTAAGAATCCTAAAGTTGTTCTAGGCTGTGATGCAATAGCTCCAGAGCATTACGGAGAAGTCATCGGCGGATCTCAAAGAGAAGAGGACATAGAAAAAATAAAGCAAAATCTAAAAAATCAAGGTGAAGATCCTAAGAATTATGATTTCTATTTAGATACAAGGCGTTATGGTTCGGTACCGCATGCAGGTTTTGGTATGGGTGTAGAAAGAATAATTGCGTGGGTTTGCGGTTTAGATAATATAAAAGATGCAATAGCATTCCCAAGAACTATGACTAGATACAAACCTTAATTTTTCCTAATTTTCTCATCATCATTTTCTATTATCAATGTTCCAACATATCCACATTTTTTGCAATGATACATTCCAGTCATGAATCCCGCATAAAGATCTAAACTATTGGTTTTACATATTGGGCAGTATTTCATTTTGTTTATTTAGAATAAAATAATAAGTGGGTTAATTTAAAACCCAACAAAATAAAAAACAAGAAGTTTATCTTCTCTTCTTTTTCTTTCCACCTCTAGACATTTTAGCTCTAGATACGTCACCTTGCTTGTCGACGAAGTATAAGTAACCCGGGGCTTTCTTTACACCAACTTTTGTTACTCTTTCAGGCTTTCCACCCTTCTTTCCACCTCTAGCCATTTTAGCTCTTGAGATGTCGCCTTGTTTATCGACGAAGTATAAGTAACCTTCTGCTCTTTTAATTCCTGCTTTTGCGACTTTTTCAGCCATTCTTAAAACACCTCCGACTATAAAGATTATAATAGATATATATAAATCTTTTTATAGTCGATAATATATTCGACAAAAATAGCATTTTATAAGCCCTTTATCTCTATAATAGTTCGTATAATAGCAATAGAAAATATAACTATGACTATTATTATCATGAACCAATTTTTAGGTATTGAATAAATTGGTTTGAGTTTTCCACGTTTTTTTGCCTTTAGCCATATCATCGTAATTAATAGTCCATCTATGCCAGCAACTATTCCCCCCACAATGGTTATTAGTTCTATGAAATTATTAAAACCAAGCAAATAAATCACTATTGGTGGTGCGCATGTTAATATCCAGGAAAGTGTTTTATTTATCTTGTAATCATAAATAAACATTTCTTTCAATGCAATTCCAAGTATTAGGAATGCAGTTGCCATAGACAATATAGGGAATATTTTTCCAAAGAATCCCGCAATAACTCCAAAATTTTGAGCTACGTCTAATGTAGCTATTTCAGAAACATTATTTCCTACAGATCCAATAATAGAAATTACAAAAAGAAAATACACTGTGAAAGGTATTATTGTTCCAATGATGATCGCTTTCTTTAATAATTTTTTATTTTTTTCAAGCTCTTCATTTGATTCTATTATTGCAGGTAATGCTAAAGATGAAAAAAATATTGCTCCATAAGGCAATAAAAAATTACTCGGTTTAAATGTACTTAAGTTAGCTAAATTTATTTTTGTAAAACCATAAAGTATAATTATTAATATAGATATCAACATTATTGAAACTAAAATTGTTTCATATTTTTTTGCTACATCTATCCCTAATAATATTAATATTGAAAAAATTAAAAAGAAAACAATAGCATAAAAAACACTATTTCCATTAAATATATCTGCTAAAGATATTCCTTCTCCAGTGATATATGCAGTCAATGCTCCTATAATCCCTATAATCATGGCTATGCTCATAATATATTTTGCAGTTTTACCATAATAGATTTCGCAATATCCGGTTAGTTGATGTTTTCCAGGAGTCCTCAAAATAATTTCTCCTAATGCAAGATTCAAAAACAATATAGAAAGTGTGATCAATGTCAATTCAATGAATCCTATTAAAAAACCAGATTTATTTATTACATAAGGCAATCCAAGAATTCCAGCGCCAATGGTTCCACCAACTAAAGTTGATATAGCAACAAAAAGATTCTTTTGCAATTGATCACCCCATAATAAAAATATATTTATTATATTTTATTTTTTTAATTGTATTGCTGTTGTAGGAAATGACATTTCAATTTTATTTTTTTTGAATAGTTTAAATATTTCTTCTCTTATTTCGCTAGAAGCAACAATGTTATTGCTGAATGAGTTTATTCTACATAATACCATATATTCTAAATGACTAGGATTGAAGTTCTTAAATATGACATCTGGCTCAAATTCTTTTAATATGTGATTGTCATTTTTAGATACATTTTTTACTGCTTGTTTAAGCAATGATTTAACTAATTCTAAATCAGTTTCATGATATGGATTATCAAAATTACCAGGCCACA
>CAYHJT010000088.1:0-4519 GCA_964356985.1 Candidatus Woesearchaeota archaeon | reverse complement strand
TAGCTTCCCAAACAGTCACTATAACTGCTTCAGCTGGAGCCACTGTTTACTGGAGGTATATAGCTAATGATACTAGTGGAAATATGTCTAGCTCAGCAGTTCAAAGCTTTGTTGTAAGTAGCTTAGCATCATGTAGCGGAACGCCCACTGATTGTTATTCATATTATGATCAATATTCGTGTCAAGCAATAAGCGGATGTAGCTGGTGCGAGGATATACCTCCGGGTGCATGCCTAGAACCAGGATGTTCAGGAGTGCCTTCAATATCATGTAGCTCATATTCTACTCAAGCATCATGCATTAATGTTGGATGTACTTGGGGATAATATTAGGAAAATTTAAATAAATAGTAATAAAAATATTAAAATGGAAAAAAGAGTTTTTTTTATTTTTTTGATAGTAATGATACTAGGTATGATATCTTTAATTGGAAATAATTTTTCTTATATGGGAAATGTTATACTTGGCATAGATACTTGTGGTGATGGAACCCAATATAGTCAGTGTGCAGAAACAACGAGATTTTATTGTGATAATGGCAGTTTAGAAAGCAATTGCAATATATGTGGCTGCGGAAATGGATTTTCTTGTGTTAATAATCAGTGCATTCAAGCGAATAGCTGTTTAGAAGGTAATGGGGTTTGCAGCAATCAATGCGAAGATGGAAGTTCAGAATTCTATCCATTGACCTCTTCATGCAACATAGAAGAAAATAATAATGGAAATATTAATATATCAAACTCCAAATCCATAAAAATAAATTCAATATTAAAAAATACAAACCCATATAGAATATTAGAAGACATTAAGGTAAATTTTTATATTCAAGATACAGATATAAGAGATGGTTTTACATTATTAACTTTAAGTCCAAATGATAATTCTTTCAATACAATAACATTGAATATTTCAGACAATATAGACAGATCAAAACCTTATATCTTAAAAACTACAATAGAATATAATGATAAAACTTTAAATCAAGATTACCTATTGGGGATAAGCAACGGAACATTTTCTTTAATAATAAAAAATGTAACATTTTCAAATAACGAGTTAGTGAGTCTTGGAGACGATCTATTGATTAATTTTGAAATAATAAATAAAAAATGCTGCATAGCTATAAATAAAAAAGTCAACAAATTCTTTGGATATTGCACTGATGAAAATTCCTGTGCCAGTAGCAAACCTTATTCATGTCAAGATTCAGTTTATGTAGAGAATTGTGCCAAATGTGGTTGCAACGAAGATTATTATTGTGATGTTGATGGCTCGTGCAAGAATAAAATATCTAGTCAAGAGCTCAATAGATTTTATCAAATAAATAATATAAATATTAATGAACAATCAATATTAGGAAATTTTATAGCTAACATTCCTAGAATACCTAGAACTCCCGTAGAACCAATAGTAAAAATAGTTGATAAACAAATAAAGATCAATATAGAAAATATTACAATTCTGGGAAACATTCAAAATAATACTCCGCAGTTAAGTATAAATTTAGGATCATAAATGGACACATATACAAGAAGATCGAGACTTGAAGGATATAGGGCAAGAAGTGTCTATAAATTAAAACAAATCAACAATAAATATTCTATAATAAGAAAAGGCGATGCTGTATTAGACTTAGGAAGCTTCCCTGGATCTTGGCTACAAGTTTGCAAGGAATTAGAAGCCGGATTTATTCTAGGTGTTGATTATAAGCCGATTGACAGCATGCCGGGAGTTAGATTCTTGAATCAAGATATAAATAATGACATTATATTTGAAAAAATATCGAAAATAAGAGAATCTTTTGACGCAGTGATAAGCGATGTAGCTCCTAAGACGACAGGAATCATGGATCAAGAAAAAAGTCTCGACCTAAGCTTGAGAGCCTATGAAATTGCAAAATATTTTTTAAGGCCAGGAGGCAATTTTTTATGCAAGATATTCCAAACCAAAGGAATAGAAGAGTTTATGAAACAATTAAGAAAGGATTTTATGATCGCAAAACTAAATAAACCTGAAGCTTCTAAAACAAGGAGCTATGAAGTTTATATAGTAGCAAAGAATTTTAAGGATAGAAAACATGTTTGATAGGGGTGATATGAAATGGGTAAAACTGATTTTGTGGGTTTAAGCGAGTTCAATGAAACAGAGAAAAAGACCATTAATGAATATGTAGCAAAGCATATGAAAAAAATAGATAGATCATTAGATGATTATACTCTAAAAATAAATTTCAAGAAGCATGGCGAATCTAAAAAGAAAGTAGATGAAAGGATCAAATATAGCTTGCATGCAAAAATAGAAAATCCAAACACAATGTTTTCAGTAAGTGAAGCTGACTGGGATTTAAAGTTAGCATTAAACAGAGCATTTGAAAAATTAAATAATGAAATAAAGCACAAGATTCAACCAGACAGAAAATCTTGGATAAAAAGGTGGATGGGCAGAAGAGATCAAAACGACGATGTATAAGCAAGTGATATTAGTTAGAAAGGACTTGAAAATGCCTAAGGGAAAATTAGCCACGCAAGTAGCCCATGCATCAGTAGAAGCCGTTCTTGAGTCAGAGAATAAAAAAGTTGAACTCTGGAAACAAGAAGGCATGAAGAAAATAGTTTTGAAAGTGGAAGATGAAAAAGAGCTTATGAAATATTTTAGGATGGCTAAAGATTTAAAATTAAAGACATCAATAATAAAGGATGCCGGGAAGACTTTCTTTAAAGAGCCAACGATTACATGCATGGCAATAGGTCCCGATGAAGAAACTAAGATTGACAAAGTGTCTATGAGCTTAAAGATGATTTAATATGGTTGAAGAAAAAATATCAAAACTAAACAAAATATTTTTTAGCAGGCCATTATTAAAATTTATAATACTTTTATGTATACAGATATTTACATTTACTTTCATAAATTTCTTTCCGCAAGATTTTCCAATAAGAATATTCTTATCAATATTGAATGGATTAATAGCATTTTATTTCATATTCTTAGTGATTCATGTATTCAGAAAATCTTTTTCCTATTTGATGAATCCAACTCATGTAGGGGCGTTGATAGGATCTTATATAATATTTATTTTGATGATGCTGTTGATATTCTCTACCATCTACAATGTTGTAGATTTGACTGAAATGGGCTATATAAAATACGGAACCTGTTCAGATAATTTTAGTCGCTCTATGCTTGAAACAGATCCAACAATATCCAGAGATTTCTTTTATTTCTCGGCTATGACTTTCTTTGGCGTTGGCTACGGAGATATATGCCCGATGGGATTTGCCAAGATCATTTCAATAATCACTTCCTTGATAGGTCATGTGATTTCTGTAATACTAGTTGCATTAATAATAAACAATTATGTGATGAGATCAAAAAAGGATGACATGTAGTTTAATGTAACTTATTAGTAGTAATAAATAGAAAGGTTTTTAAACATCAGATACTTCTTAAATTTATGACAAAAAGACTAGAGCAAATATTTATGAAGTTACTATAAATGGCAAATTAGCTAAATTAAATGAAGCTGAATATAGCCTTTATCTAGAGTCATGCTTACCAAATTATGGACCTTCTCAAATAAATAATTCAGAAACAACCGTAATTCAGAAACCAACAAAGCAATATCATCCAGTTCAATATCAATGTGAACCTTTAGATAGTGCTTATCATAAAATAAGAATCATAAGAAAATATTGTATAGAAAATAATCTTTCTATTCCTAAAGACCTTTCTAGAAAAAATGCTAATCAAGTCCATGGATTATTCAGAGGGATGATTCACAAATATGGACAATTATATAAAACTCATTTAGACAATATATTTTAATTCCTGGGCTCAATGTACTTATTCTGCTCTTTTATTCTTTCTAAATTCCAAGAAATAGTTTCTTTATCTCGAATCAATAAAACAACTCTGTTAATTAAATCATGCTCTTTTATTATGTAATTAGTTTTTTTGCTTATTACTTCTGCAAAGCTCTTTAATTCATCATTATTAGGCATTGCACTAGGTTTTAATCTTTTTTTAGATTCTCCAAGATAACTATATCCTTTTACATGAACAAACCTGGGATTTGCTTTCTTAATTAATTCTGCATAGCCTTCTGGATATTTCATATTAAGTCCTTTAACCAAAGTTAATTTGAATATAGTTCTGGCCTTTTTTTCATCAAATTCATTAAACAATGAAAGGCTCTCTATGACATTTTTCATAGGTGAGCTCATAAATGATTTTGTTACATTAATATAATCTTCAGGATTTGTTGCGTATACGCTTATTGTAAGATTATTGGGAATAGCATTTTTTCTTAGCAATTCTTTAAGCCTTTCTGGATTAGTTCCATTAGTTACTAAAAATAAAGTAATTCCCCGAGATTGGACTTCTTTGATTAAATCAGCTAAATGGGGATATAAAGTCGGCTCGCCATCCAATGAGAGAGTCAAATGCACTGGATCAAATGCTTTTTTCAAGGCTTCTTTAGTTACCTTGGAATTTCCACCGAAACCATTCAACAACTTCT
>CAYHJT010000087.1:0-4566 GCA_964356985.1 Candidatus Woesearchaeota archaeon | reverse complement strand
AAGATTTCGTCTTGCATACTAAAAAGAATAAGTTTAATATTTATAAATATTAGCATTTAAATATACTTATGACCTTGTTTAAAGTCCATTAAAAATATTTCATAAAATCTTCTCTAGTTAATCTTAAATCTTTTTTAATAATCTTGTTTAGAAGTCCAGGGCCGATTTCTTCTCTAGCATGATAAGGAATTGTTGTTTTTCTTCCATCAGGATGTTTATAAACCATTATGGCTACCTGTTGTATGACTGTAAATAAAACCTAATTTTTCTACTATTTTAGCTAATTCTTTTCCTGTTAACCTAGGCAACTTTGCCAAGAATTATACCTCTATCTGTTGAACCCCAACAAATTCTTCCGAAATTTCAGGTTCTTCGCCACTTTCAAGATAAGCTTTGATCGCCTCTTTTGTTCTCTCTAATAATTGATCAATGCTTTTAGCCTGGGTATGACAGCCAGGTAATTCAACTACTTCAGATACGAACCATCCATCTTCGTCTTTTTCGATTACAACAGTATATTTTTTAGTCATATTATTTATTTTAATAACTCCATTTATATAACTTTCGTATTCATAATCTCTTATCCATCCAAATATATTTATTACCTTCTTTAAAATTAAGCAGAAACCAGATTCTCAACCTGAAATTCTTTTAATAAATTTGGATTGTTCTCTTTTACAAATAGAAGTTCTATACCAATAACTTGACCATTTTTATCTAAATCTAATATGGTATTTCTATCAATCTTTTTAGTTTTAACTACTTCACTATCTCGTAGCTTTATATACATAGCATCTGCTTCAGGATCGTATCTTATTTTCATTTATAATGGATACATTGTGATGGGCTGTTAAGTTAGCGTCAGGTAAATTAGTGACCTGTAGAGTTAAAGGGAGCCAAATTTATTTTTTTGGGTTCATTTCTCTCCATTTCTATCTTCTTCTATTAAACTTACTAAGAATTCTATGAATTTAGACTAAATAACATTATATAAGATTTTATGTTAAAATAGGGAATACACTAAAAAAAGCAAAACAGATATTTATTATCTCTTTAAAGTGGTAACAATAGAAAGGTTTATAAACTGATTAAAATACAATGATATTATGACATTTAAAAATCTAGAAGAAGCTATAGCAAAGGGAGAGGAAAGCAAATTTGATGAATATCTTGAGATAATGGGTACTCTTAAGGAACCTACAAGATCTACTTTTGCTTATTTGCTTGATATCGCAACTACACTAAGGCAAAATGAATTGCAAGACAGATATCAAGTATTCGGTGGTTACGCTGTTCTAACCCACCTTATATTTAAATATGGTGACAGAATAGTGCTTGCATGGAGAGGTAGTTCTGATATCGATATGGCAGGAGACATAGAAGTGTTAAATGTTATGAAAGGTCTTTACAATGTAAAAACTGATGTAGCTGCTCCAAACATTCCAGGAAAAAGAAAAGTTAGATTAAGTACAGAAAATGAAGCAGAATGTAGTGTAGATTATCTTCCAGACAAAAGATTAGGAGGTACAGAAACTTTACCTATTCTCGGTATTGAAGTTCCAGTATTAGAACCCAGGGAATTAATTTTGAGTAAGTTAAGAGTAAAAGAAGAAAAAACAGGAAGGATAGTTGGCATGCATAGAGTAGATATAATAAAATTATTAGATATTCTGGAATTCAGAAAAGTAGATCCTAAAGCATTTGCAAGATCTTTAACATTGGATCAAAAGAGGGATCTTTATGACGTTATTTTAACAAGTATGGATATGACAAGAAATGCTAGAATGGGTATAGGTCCTGGTAGTGAGTATGTTGACAGATTAAGAATTTATTTAAGAGAAAGAGTGTAGGTGTGTGATATATGAGTCTATTAAAACATATTTCAGAATATTTTTTAGGAACTGAAACAAGAAATTGGGAAAAAGAAAGCAGAGCATTTTATAGAGAGTTTATTAAAGATAAGGAATCATTGAAAAGTTTATTAAGAGACTCTAAAAGAATGGAGTATTTAACTTTAATTGTCGGAAGATGGCTTCCTAATATAGTTACTGCTTACTCGATTGCACATTTAGCTATTACAAATGATATTCCTTTTACATGTTTTATAGGAGAACCATTAAGAATAGCGACTATTTTACCTTATAGAAGTCATAAGAGGGAAATAGAGCGACAAAAGGAATTACTCAAATTCGTATGGGAATCTCATGAGAAAGTTTCTGATTTAGCAGATAAAATAAGAAATGAAGGTGAGGAGTGGAAGGATAGAAATTGAAAATGAAACTTTCAAGCAAAATTTCGGAGTGTTAGAAAAAATGACAATATGTGTTGGTTTTATTCCAAATAAGAAAACAGCAATGTTGATGCAAGATAGTGAAGTTACTTATCCTGGTATAGACCTAACACAAGACATTGCAGAGAAAATAGTCCCCATTAACAATTACGCTATAGCAGGTAGAATTGGAAATCCGCTCTATGCAGAAGAAATTCTAGATTTATTAAAAAGAAACGGCGATATAAAAGACTCTCTAGAATTAAAAGCCAGATTAGAGGATGTTTATCATGATATTAGAAATCGTAAATTTACTGTGGGAATCTTAAGGCAGTTTGGATTTAATGGTATAAAAGAGGTTTCTGCACCAAATGTAGATCCTGAAGTAAGAAGAGCTATACTGGAAAAAGTAGGAAATCCACAAGGTTTTGGCGTAGAAATAATGGTTGCTTATAATTATGATGAACCCGGCTTATACATAGTAAGTTTTCCCGGCACTGCCATAATGACCAAAGAAACAAAAGGTTATTTTGCATCCGGTACTGGTGGTATTAAAGCAATAGATATAATGGGTAATGTTTTAGAGAGATTCAGATGGCAATCAGATTTAAGTTTAGAGGATGCTGTATTAACCATGATTGATGCTGGTATCGCAAGTGAAAAAAAAACTGGTGTGAAGAGACCGTTCAGAATTTCTTATGTAATTCGAGATATTCCTGAAGGGTTTAAGGTAGAAGAATCTAAGATAGAAACTCTAGATACAAAGATGCTGAACATGGTATTACATGCAAAACCACACACGAATGAAGAGGTAATTAGAGATGCTGTAAAATTATTGTTAAAACCAATGAAAAAAGAAGATGTTGAACAAAGAATAAGAGAAATAGTTGATTACCTAAAAAGTAAAGTAAATTTAGGTGTAGAATTTGATAATTATTTTGGATTAAAGAAATAACTATCTTCTTTTCTTAACTAATTCTTTCAAAGGCCTTCTTCCCTCAAAACTATCATACAATTCATGCCAGTAAGCTATCCTGTCTTCATCTATTCTATAGCACAAGCATATCTCTTTTCCTCTATGCAAAGAAAGAAAATCTATTAATCCAATATCAACATCCCTTAAAATACAGCCAATCTTCTCTAACATACTAAACTCTCCTAAACATACCTAACTCCTCAACCTATACAACACCTCAACTAACATATCTTACATACCCAATCTATCCTAACACTCAATCTCTAACTCAAATACATTTAAATACTATATAATCATATTATTTACAAGAATTCTAAGAATTTAGCCTACTTCAACTGATATCACATTTGATATAAAAAGAGGGATAATACTAAAAAAACAATTTAATCTGTAACTATTTTATAATGGTTACAACCGAAAGGTTTATATATAACTTAATATATACTTTATAGTATCACCTCTTTTTCCCCAGGAGGTCCAAGCGCAAGCGAGGATCTCCCAGGGTTTTATTAACACTAGTTTGAAAACCAAATTAATTTCTAAAAAGCCTTACCTTTATATCACACTTTTTAGACAGTAGTTTGATTGCATTTTCCTGATCTTCGAGCCTTTTGTTCACTTCTTTGTATTCATCAGATGCCTGTTCTAGCTCTGCTAGTTTTTGACTGTATTTCTCTTGACCATATACTGAATCTTTATAATAATTTACTTCACCAGCTAGCTTTCTCTTCTTAGTTTCAAGTTCTAACAACTGTATCTGGATATCTTCACGCCCATCAGCCAGTTCTTTGATAGTTTGATTGCAATCCTTTGGTTTTATGTTTTCAGAAGCAGAGGCTTGATTAGTGTTGGTTTGTTCTTGCGGTTCAGAAAGTTGTTCTTCTTTTATTGTATACTTTTTTGCAGGCTCATCTTTTACAAATAGACCAGTAAGTTTACAAGAATTAATAAAAATAATAATTAATAATATAATTGCTAATTTGTAATTCATCTTCTCTTAAAACTTCGATACGCCAAATCAGAGCCGATTAATCTATTTGCAAAGCCTTCTATCTTTTTAATATCTATAGACTCTGATAGGTGGGCTGGTAAATTTTTAACTGTTATCTCTTTTTCAGGTTCAATTGTCATAATCTTGATCTTTTCTTCTGATTTTTTTGCATGGATTTCCTGAACAGATTCTTGAATTGGTTCTTCTTCAATCTCCTGAGCTGAATCAAGTTCTTCTTGGTATGCCTCTTGTGAATCAATCTGCGCTTCTTCAGAAACTTCATTAGAAACTTCCTCAGGAGCCTCGATACCTTCTATCTGCTGGGCTTCA
>CAYHJT010000086.1:0-4596 GCA_964356985.1 Candidatus Woesearchaeota archaeon | reverse complement strand
AGCCGCCTTGAAAGGATTAGCATACCCAGCATGTGGTGCATTATCTGGTTTAGAACTTGGTAAATCAGTTATCGAGCTTAAAACCAATGGTGTTAACATGGCTTTAATAGTAGCCGGTTGGGAAGCTGACGACACAAGAAGAGCCGGAGTAGCCTTAAAATACTGGGACGACGCAACTATCAAAGCCGCTATGGCTGGTAAGAGCTCAGTAATAGTAACAGGAACTGGTTTAGAGTTAAGTGGAATAACAGTTGCTTAAACGCAACTTTTTTTCTTTTTTATTATCTATTATCTATAATCTTAATCAATACTAATAGAAACATTTTTATTTAAATCACAAATTCTAATTAAAATGGCAAGAGACTTAGAAAAACAATATAGACGAAACAAACTTTTAATGGCTTTCTTCATTATAGGAATAATGCTTCTTAGCAGTTTTGCATTTGTAATAAACTATTATTCAACTAGCAATGATGGAACTGCAACTAAAGTTGATTACAATGGCTATAAATTTGATATAGATCAAAATGGAATATATCAAACCAATTATAACGGACAAGTTGTACAATTGTATAATAACCCTAAAAATATAGAATCTATAAATTTGAACAATATTATTTTTAATACCAACAAAGTATATTTAGCTTATAATTTTAGTGAAAATGATCAATCAATCTTATTAGATATTAATAGGGTTAAATATGCCTTTGCTCTAAAAGGAATAATTTCTAATCCTTCATGCATAGAAGCCAAAGATTGCCCAGATTTGCCGGTTACTGATTGCAACTTAGATTTTGACATAATATATTTTAAGACTTCACAAACACAAAATTATACTATAACTAAAGAAAATAATTGTGATGTAATTGAAGCAGACCCTATAACTATGAACAAAATTACTGATAAAATGATATTAAGAATACTAGGGATAGCATGAAAAAAAATATAATTGTTTATGGAATAATCATTGTAATTATCCTTTTTATTATAGCATTTATCATAGTAAGAAATACCTCTAAACAAGATAATTCATTTGGAAATAAATACATATATCAAGGAAGAACAGACAATTTTACATTCCAAGTAGTTCAGTACCCTGATTTCAAAGCTCAGATGTTGTATCTATATGTAACACAAAATAACAAATTTACATTAAAGCAATTGCCTTTTGATTATACACCATATGAATTAAGCAGTTATAGTATAGAAAATGGAATAGAAAATAAAATCCTTGGAACTACTAATATGAAAAAAACATTGTACATAACCCAAGATCTTGATTTAGCAGACAAAACTTCTTCTTATTCTATGCTAGCTTCTGCGGAGATAGCAAAGGTTACAGGAATAGCTGATTATAGCGTTTTCATGATGAATACTAATTCTGCATTTACATCTAATAATGGAAATTTAAGCCCGGGATCTATTGTTACTTGCGATAGTGCAAACTCTAAGATAGCAGTTATCTATTTAAAATTAGGCGATGGAGACAAAATTTATAGCGATGGCGAATGCGTTATTGTACAATCTAAAAACCCCAAAGATATCAAGAAATTAGCCACAGCACTGATTTATAGGTTAGTTGGTGTATTTTAAAAAGATTTAAAAATCATATATATCTTTTTCCTATTGTAATATATGCCGGAGTCGCCTAACCTGGTATGGCGCAAATTCTAGCAATAGAAGCGTATGCCTTGAATTTCATACCAGATAGCTTGTTTCCGAAAGGATGTCGGGGTTCAAATCCCTGCTCCGGCGTGATTATTTATATGAAAATTAAAATAAAATGGACAATAAAAAATTAAAACAAGAAATAGAAAAAGGAAGGAAATGGGTCAAGAAAATGAAACCCATTACTTACTCCAAAAAATTCAAAATAATCCAAGGAAACTTTGATGACATAAAAGACTTTATCATGGACAACAAGGGATTTTTCTTAATTAAAACCTATCAAGATAAAAAAGAAATTGGTGTTGCTTACGTTGAATATAAAACTTATCAAATACAATATGAAGTAAGAGGAAAACGAGCCCAAGATATTTATAATACTATCTTTAATAAGTTAAAAACTAAAACATCTTTAGATCATGCCGCTTACCTTGGGAAAGAACTTAAAAAGGCCGAGTATGCTCTCGAGCATAATAAAGAATATTTACAAGGGTGATTATTCCTTCTTATTTTTCTTTGCAACTAACCAATATATTAATAATCCAAAAATCACTATGCTTAACATTATAATTAAGCCCATACTTAGATTTGAATTCGACTTATTGTTGTTAGCTAAATTAGATGTTTGATTGTTAATTGAGTCATTATTTAATTGATTATGCATTATATCCATATCAGATAGATTAATAGCTTCAAATTTTAAAGTTGCTGATTCATATAAGACCCTTATATATTTTATTTCTAAGTCGTCTTTACGATCTCTATCCAGATCTAAAAGTATTCGATTTCCTTGTTTTAAGTTTATAAAATTTGCAGTTTGATTTATACTAGTGTCATTGTAGGATCTTTGATATACTATTAATGTTGCTTCTATGCCGCTGTCATTTCTTATATTGTCTAATATTAAAACGTGGCGACCTTGCTTATAATTAAAATATAATGCATCTCCTTTAGGTAGATCAATAAGCTGTATGCTTTGGTTTTTGAAATCTTTCAAAGTCAAGATATTTCCTGCCGTTACTAAAAAAGAGGACGTTACTAATACTAATATTGTAAATATGATTATATTTTTCATATAATTTGTGTAATAGATAAATTTTTAATGCTTTTTATTTGGCTTTTTTAACAAGAAATATATTATTATTAATAGAATCATTATTATTATTGTCCATATTAACCATGATGGAAATGATGTTTTTGTTTGCTGAGTATTATATGTAGTAGTTTGGGTGTTATAATTTGAATTAGTTGATTGGATATTTGATTGAATATTGTTTGATAATGGTTTTTCTGCGGCAATCACAAGATAAGAGTTTTCATATACTGTTGAACTGTAATAGGCTTTAGACGAATCTTGGCCCTTATATTCTGTGATAAGGGGTATTAATTTATCATTTAAACTATAAATTGTCACCTTATTATTGCTTAGGTTGTTATCTAACAAAAATTTCTTTGAAACTGAAAATTCTATGTTTAAATATCTCAAATCGCTTTTTTTGACATTTTGTAAATGTAATCCATAATACCCATAAACTTCTAAGTCACTTGGAATATATGAAACATTTTCTAAAGATTTTAAACTTTCTAATGTAATGTTAACGTTGTTGACAGTAGTCCTAACAGATATTAATATTTTATATATATCAAATCGAGATTTGTTTGGTTGGAATAATGCTTCTACCCCCGGATTTATAACTTCAAAACTAAATGCTTGTTTGTAATATAATGGCAAATTATTTGACGTAGAATTAACCGAATTGTTTGCTGAAGGAATAGTATAATTTAATTCATAAGTGTATAATGGAGTGAAATTCCAATTATTATTATAATCATTTGCAAAAAACTGCCAATTTAACGTGTTTATATTAGAATTTATATAATAATCATAATAAGCCATAGATATATTGGTATCGTTAAAATAAACAATATGGGCAGAATAATTAGAGATTTCTTGATTTGCTATTATTAAAAAATTTATAGATTTAATTTCATTGTTATCCGTCCAATTACTATAGAACCTTATTGTTTTTGAATTGGTAACAGATTCATTTGCATAATGGCTGTTTTGCAAGAAAATTGGAGATATACCGTCTTTTACTATAAAACTTTGAATAGGGGTTGAATTCCAGCCGTTACTTGAGTCATTTGCAAAAAACTGCCAAGATATATTGATATTAGGAGATTCCGTGATATAAACTGTATAATAAGAATTATTAGTTAAATTACCGAATGCTAATATTGAAGAATTAACAAATCCATAACCACGATTTATGCTGAATATATATGAATCAAGATTTGAATTGCTTGATTGCCATGATGAACTAAATTTAACATATCTATACTGCGATATTTGAGATTCATTAATTGACCAATTAGATCCATAAATATCCGCAAAACCAATATAAGAATTAATAAATATTAACAAAAATATTGATAAAATAAATATATTTTTTTTCACTTAATCAAGCACCCCCATGTAATGATTATAATATTTAACATAATTTAGATTATTTAATCTTTTCTGTTAAGATACAACTATTGTACCTTTTGTTATTAAAGATTTTGAGAATTCTAATTTTGATTTATCTTCAGAATATATTGTAAATAATATAGAACCTTTTTTGACATAATCCTTAATATGATAATACAAGTATATCCCGGATGCTTTATTTATTGGAGCCCCCGCTGCCCTAGCTATTTTTGAGATAAGCCGATTATCAATTGATTTTATTTTACCATTTTTATAAGATTTATAGTCATATTTGAAAGTACCTAATCTAATGTTTTCTGGAGAAATATTAGGATTGCCATATTGCTCTTTTATGATTTCCCTCATTTTTTTATATGCTTGACCAGATTCAAGAATTCCACGAGCCTTTATCTTAGCATTTTTCATTCCCGCCATTTCCATCAATAAAGAAGCCATAAATA